>NZ_WKEE01000004.1:0-137895 GCF_021605635.1 Stenotrophomonas sp. PA-6-5C | reverse complement strand
GTTGCGGGGGTGTCCGCGGCATGGATGCCGCGGCCAAGCCCCCAGGGATGGGTTTACGGCGTCCCCCGCAACCGGACCCACCCCGCCATCCCACGGAATCCCCGCTGTTGCCGTTGCTTCGGCGTCGGCTTCGGCCGGTGCCGGGTGCAACCCGGCCGACACCCACCCGATGCTACGCTGTGGCCACCGACAACCACGGAGGCGGGATGGGGGCGATCGTGTTGTTGCCGCTCGGCGTGGACGACGCGGTGCTTGACCGTTGCCTGGCCGCGCTCGATGCCGGTACCGCAGCGGGGACATCGATCTGGCTGGGCGATGACGCGCAGGCCGGGCCACGTGCACAGGCGGTGGTCGAACACTGGCTGGCACATACCCCGCTGCAGGCCGAATACACCCGCCGCGCCAGACCCCTCGGCGAGGTCGCCCACCTGGACGAAATGCTGCGTGCCTGCGATGGCCTGGACGTCGCGGTGCTGGCCCCGGACAGCGTGCCTGCACCGGGATGGCTGCAGCAGCTGCAGGCCACGTTCGCTCGTGACGCCGCCATCGCCACCGCCACGCCGTGGTGCAATGTGGGCGAAACCGCTGCCTGGCCGCGGTTGGGCGAGCTCAACCCCGAACCGAGCGACCCGGCGCTGCTGGCCCACGTCTGCGCCGCACTGCCGACCCTGCACCCTGAGCTCCCCTCGGCAGTCACTCACGCCGTGCTGGTGCGCGCCAATGCACGGCGCCGCGCCGGTGGCCTGGATGCAGAAAGCTACCTCGGCTGGAACGCGGCGCTGGTCGATCTGAGCCTGCGCATGGCCGGCCTCGGTTGGCGCAACGTGTTGTGCGAGAACGCCTTCGTCAGCCGTGCCAGTGAAGCGCCCAGCCGCGACGGCGATCTGGAGGCACTGGCCGCGCGCTGGCCGGGTTGGGTGCCGCGGTTGGCTGACTTCCTGATGCACGATCCGCTGCACGCGTTGCGCCAGGACCTGCAGCACAACCTGCAGCAGGCGATAATGCCGCGCGGGCAGGGCGACCTGTTCGTGCCGCCATCACCGCTGGAGCCGCCTGTTTGAATTCCGCCATTGCCGCCATCGTCGTCACCTACCAGAGCGGCAGCACCATCGATGCCTGCCTGTCGCGGCTGCGCCAGGCGCAGGATGTGGCCGAGATCCGGGTGATCGACAACGGTTCGCTGGATGACACCCTGGAGGTCGTGCAGCGCCACGCCAGTCACGATCCGCGTGTCCGTTTCATCGCCAACCCGGACAATCCAGGTTTCGCCGCAGCCAACAACCAGGGCGTTGCCGACTCCCGCAGCCCGTGGCTGGCCTTCATCAATCCCGACCTGATGGTTGACGTCGATACCCTCGCCGCACTGCGTGACCGTGCCGGTGCGGTGGGCGATTGCCTGCTGGGCGTGGAGCAGGTGGACGAACACGGCCAGGCCGATGAAGCGGTACGTCGTCGTGATCCGGACTTCCTCGCCATGCTGCGCTCGCCCGGTCGCGGCGCGCGGTTGGCCATTGCCCGCGACCCGGCGCAGCCGTTGCAGCAGGTGCCGGCATTGTCCGGTGCGCTGCTGCTGATGCCGCGCGCGCTGTTTGATCGCATCGGCGGCTGGGATGCCGGCTACCGGCTGCATGCCGAAGACCTGGACCTGTGCCGCCGCGTGCGGGAGGCTGGCGGCGTGGTCGCCATCGCCAACGACCTGAAGGTGACCCACGTGCGCGGGGTGTCCAGCCGTTCGCGGCCGTTCTTCGTGGAATGGCACAAACATCGCGGGCTGTGGCGCTACTTCAGCAAGTTCGAAGCGTCGCAGCGGTCGTTGCCGGTGCGGATGGCGGTGTGGGGCGCGATCTGGGCCCATGCGCTGGTGCAGGTGCCGAGGCTGCTGCGCAGGTCGCTGTAACGCGCGGCCAGAGGATCATCCACGCATGGCGTGGCTCTACTGGCGGCGCCCCCGGTTCACCCCTACAGGCGCATAATTCCAGCCATGCCTATCATCCAGTCCCTGCTCGACACCGACCTGTACAAGTTCACCATGATGCAGGCGGTGCTGCACCAGCACCCCGGCGCGCAGGTTCAATACCGTTTCAAATGCCGCACCCCTGGTATCGAACTGGCCCGCTTCATCGACCAGATCGATGAGGAGATCGACCACCTGTGCAGCCTGCGCTTCAGCAATGAAGAGCTGGATTACATGCGTGGCCTGCGCTTCGTGAAGCCGGATTTCGCCGACTTCCTCGGCCTGTTCCACCTGGATCGCAAGTACATCCAGCTGCGCGCATCGAAGACCGTGCCCGGTGAGATCGAACTGGACATCACCGGTCCGTGGCTGCACACCATCCTGTTCGAAGTGCCGCTGCTGGCGATCATCAACGAAGTCTGGTTCCGCAACACCACCACGGCGGATTTCGCCGAAGGCGAACGCCGCCTGCAGGCCAAGGCCGCGCTGCTGCGCGATACCCCCGGCTTCGAACAGTGCCGCATCGCCGACTATGGCAGCCGCCGCCGCTACTCGCGCGACTGGCATGCACGCCTGCTGCCGCTGCTGCGCGACGCGCTGGGCCCACAGCTGGTCGGCACCAGCAACGTGCACTTCGCCCGCCTGTACGGCATGACCCCGCACGGCACCATGGCCCACGAATACCTGCAGGCATTCCAGGCGCTGGGCCCGCGCCTGCGCGATTCGCAGGTAGCGGCACTGGAATCGTGGGCGCGCGAGTACCGCGGCGACCTCGGCATCGCGCTGTCCGACGTGGTCGGGCTGGATGCGTTCCTGCGCGACTTCGACATGTATTTCTGCAAGCTGTTCGACGGCGTGCGCCATGATTCCGGCGACCCGTTCGACTGGGGCGACCGCATGCTGGCCCACTTCCAGCAGCGCCGCGTCGACGCGCGCAGCAAGGTGCTGGTGTTCAGCGATGGGCTCGACATCACCAAGGTGATGCGCCTGTACGACTACTTCCGCGGCCGCTGCCAGGTGGCGTTCGGCGTGGGTACCCATCTGACCAACGATCTGGGGCCGACCCCGCTCAACATCGTCATCAAGATGGTCCGCTGCAATGGCCAGCCGGTGGCCAAGCTCAGTGACTCACCGGGCAAGAGCATGTGCGATGACCCGGGTTACCTGTCCTACCTGCGGCAGGTGTTCGAACTACCGGACCCGGCTCAGGGGTAGTCGACCACCACCAGATAGGCGCCTCGCAGCGGTTGGCGCTGGGAGGCTTCCAGGCGATAGCGCTCGGAGAACGACAGGTCGCCGGCACGCAGCGTGCGTGCGGCCACGGCCAGCTGCTGGCCATGGCGGCCGCCTTCGCGCAGCGTTGCCGTTTCACCTTCGCCCAGCGCCGTCACAGCCACCTTGGCACCCTTGGCCGACGGCGGGCACGCTTCCAGGCTCAGCTCCTGCTGGGACAGGCGCGTCGTGCAGCCGGGATCGACGATGCGACCGCTGAAGCGGACGCTTCCGCTGCTGGCCTGGGCCAGTGCGCTGACGGACATCAAGGCCACGCACAGCAGGATCGAGCTCTTCATGACACGTTCTCTGGTTCGGTGTGTCCTAGTTAGCGACAACCGCGAACAGTCATTGATAGGCAGTGTTTCGTTCTGCTAGGGCCATCACCTGAGAAGGGTGATGCGCGTCAAATAACGCCGTTTTTACCTTCAAATGCGGTCGACGATCGAGTGCCATTTACGTCGCACGCCAGGCCTGCCTTGGCTTTTCCGAGACCTTCCATTATTGAGTTAGCACGTCAATTTATTGGCGTCAAGACATTGTGTTCATAAAAAATTATGAGACCTAGGTCACATTTATGCATATACTTGCGTCACGGATTCAGGGAGAGGTACGTCCGAATCCGGCGACAGGTGAGACGCAAGGAAGGGTCCGATGCCCGGCAGTGCTCCTTGCTTCCTCCTCTACTTTCCATCTCTTCAGTAGGGTTAGGTACAAGCAATGCACAAGATCAAATTCATCGCGGTTCTGATGCTGGCTGCCGCTCCGCTGGCCGCCAATGCTGCCGACGGCACCATCACCTTCAACGGCAAGGTCACCGACAAGACCTGCACCATCTCGACCCCGGGTGGCAAGGACTTCTCTGTCAACCTGCCAACCGTGTCCAAGAGCACCCTGGCTGCTGCCGGCGCCGTTGCCGGTCGTACCCCGTTCGCGATCAACCTGACCAAGTGCAGCGCCGGCAACGTCGCTACCTACTTCGAGCCGGGTTCGACCGTTGACTTCAACAGCGGCCGCCTGAACAACCAGGCTGCGGCCAATGCTGCCGGCAACGTGCAGCTGCAGCTGCTGGGCTCGAACAACCAGTTCCTGCCGGTCAAGGCCTCGGGCGCCAACCAGGCCCAGGACAACTCGCAGTGGGTGACCGTTGCTGCCGATGGCACCGCCAACCTGAACTACTACGCTGAGTACTACGCGACCGCCGCCGCGACTGCCGGTGAAGTCACCAGCAACGTCAAGTACACGATCATCTACAACTGATCGTAGCCGTACCCCGCATTGGCCGGCGTACGCGCCGGCCAGTGCTTCGCGGCCCCTGGCCACACATCTCGAGCGTAGTAATTCCGATGAAAGCAATCTTTCCCCGGGCGCTGCTGCTGGCAGCGTTCACGCTGCCCTTCTGCCAGAACGCTCTGGCTGGCGTGGTGGTCAATGGCACGCGGGTGATCTACCCGGCGCAATCGCGCGAAGTCACCGTGCAGGTCGACAACGTGGGCGATTCGCCCGCGCTGGTGCAAGCCTGGATCGACAGTGGCGACGCCAACCAGACCGCGGATACCAGTGATGCACCGTTCGTACTGACGCCGCCCATCAGCCGTGTCGAGCCCGGTCGCAGCCAGGCGCTGCGCCTGATCTTCTCTGGCGCGCAGCTGCCGACCGACCACGAATCGGTGTTCTGGCTCAACGTGCTGGATGTGCCGCCGTCGCCGGAAAGCGCCGACAGTGGCGAACAGAACTACCTGCAGGTCGCGTTTCGTTCGCGCCTCAAACTCTTTTATCGGCCGCAGGGCCTGAAGGGCGTCGCCAACGACGCGCCCGCAGCACTGCGCTGGACCCGCAGCGGTGATCGCCTGCGGGTGGAAAACCCCAGTCCCTTCCACGTGACCTTGGCTGAAGTGCATGCCGTGACCGGCAGCGGCGAGCGGCCGGTCGAAGAGCAGGGAAAGATGGTTGCACCGAAGCAGAGCCTCGACTTCGCCGCTCCAGCCGGCATCGAGCAGGTCCGCTTCATCACCATCAACGACTACGGCGGCCGGGTCGAACACACGATCCGCCTGTCCGCTACCGGGGGCTGAAAGCGCCGCGCGGGCCATTGGCCTGCGCATCCCGCAACTGCCGCCGTGCGGCGAATTGAAGGAATGTCAGTGTGATCGGAAACAGATTGACATTGTCGATCCATCAGGCGCTTTGCCTGTTGGCTGCTGGCGTCGCCTGCCCAGGATGGGCACTGGCTGCACCGGCCAATCTCGGCGAACAGGCGCTGATGGCGCAGAGCGGTGCGGCAACGGCGCGTGCGCCGGAACAGGCGCAGTTCAATTCCAGCTTCCTGTCTGGCCAGGCCAAGCAGGTCGACCTGGCAGCCTTCTCCAATGGCAACCCGATGGTTGCCGGCAACTACCGCGTCGACGTCTACGTCAACGGCGCATGGCAGGGCCGCCGCGATCTGCAGTTCAAGGCCGATGCGCAGGGCCGTGTCGATGCCTGCCTGGATGTGGCGACGCTGGAAGAGCTGGGCGTGGACAGCGAAGCGGTCCTGCTCCAGCAGGATCCGTCCGCAGCGCTGGACAAGAGCACCTGCGTGCCGGTGCAGCAGCGCATGGCCAACGCCTACGGTACCTATGACAGCGGCAACCTGCGCTACGACCTCAGCATCCCGCAGGCGTTCATGCGCCGCGAAGCCCGAGGCTATGTCAATCCCGCACTGTGGGACCGTGGCATCAATGCCGGTTTCGTCGGCTACAGCTTCAACGCGATCGACAGTGACAGCCGCACCGACGGTGGCAACCGCAACCGCAGCGCCTACCTGGGCCTCAACGCCGGCCTGAACCTGGGCGGCTGGCAGTTCCGCCACGATTCCAACCTGACCTGGAACGAAGGCGACGGCCGTCATTGGCAGAGCATCGCCACCTACGCGCAACGCGGTATTCCGCAGGTGCGCGGCATGCTCACCCTGGGTGAGGCCTACACCAGTGGCGAGCTGTTCGATTCGATCGGCTACCGCGGTGCCAGCCTGGCCAGCGACGATCGCATGCTGCCCGATTCGCTGCGCGGTTACGCGCCGATCGTGCGTGGCATCGCCGAGACCAATGCACGCGTCGAAGTCCGCCAGAACCAGCAGCTGATCTATTCGGCCTCGGTGTCGCCGGGCAACTTCGTGATCGACGACCTGTACCCGACCGGTTACGGCGGCGACCTGGAAGTGAGCGTGGTCGAAGCCGATGGCCGCCGCCGCGAGTTCAAGGTTCCGTTCGGTTCGGTGCCGCAGATGCTGCGCGCCGGCGTATCCCGCTATGCCATCACTGCCGGCCAGGTCCGCAACAAGCAGCTGCGCGATGAGCCGTGGCTGATGCAGGGCACCTATCAGCGCGGCATCGGCAACCAGCTGACCCTGTACGGTGGCAGCGCGTTGAGCGATGGCTACCTGTCGCTGCTGTACGGTATCGGCGTGTCCACGCCGCTGGGTGCCTTCGCCGCCGATGTCACCCATGCCCGCACCTCGTTCGATCATTACGGCAACAGCACCGGCGCCAGCGTGCGCCTGAGCTACAGCAACATGATCGGCGAGACCGGCACCAACCTGACCCTGGCCGCATACCGCTATTCCACTGAAGGCTTCTACAGCCTGCAGGATGCGCTGTACGCACGCGACGCCGATGATCGCGGCATCGATCCGAGCACCCGCGGCCGCCAGCGCAGCCAGTTCCAGCTGACCCTGAACCAGCCGCTCGGCCGTCGCTGGGGCGCGCTGTACGTGACCGGCTCGGTGCGTGACTTCTACGATCGCTCCGGTACCGCCAAGCAGTACCAGGTGGGCTACAACAACGCCTGGCGCTCGGTGAACTTCGGCTTCTCCGCACTGCGTACCGAAGAAGGTGCGCTGGGCCGTTCCGATACCCAGTACCTGTTGTCGATGAGCGTGCCGCTGGGCCGCGGAACCCGCCCGGTCTCGCTCAGTGCCGATGTCGGTGTGCGCGAACGCGGTGGCTACGACAGCAGCCGTGTAGGCATCACCGGCGCCGCAGGCGTGGACAACAACTTCAGCTACGGCGTGGCCCTGTCCGATACCCGTGACGGTGGCACCACCGCAGTCGGCAATGCCGAGTACCGCAGCCGCTACACCGCCTTGAACGCGACCTACGGCCATTCGCGTGACTTCCGCCAGGCATCGTTCGGTGCCAACGGCAGCCTGGTCATGCACCCGGGTGGCGTCACCTTCACCCCGCAGCGCGGCGAAACCATGGTGCTGGTCGAGGCGCCGGGTGCACGTGATGCCATGGTCAGCAACGCGCCGGGCCTGCGCATCGATGGTCGCGGTTACGCCGTGGTCCCCTACGTGTCGCCGTATCGCCTCAACACCGTGACCCTGGACCCGCAGGGCATGGCGCACGATGTCGAGCTGGAAAGCAGCAGCCAGTCGATCGCTCCGTTCGCCGGTGCCATCAGCTACCTGCGCTTCGATACCCGCAAGGGCAATGCGCTGCTGATCCAGGTGCGCAACGCCGACGGTCGCACGCTGCCGTTCGGCGCGCAGGTCAAGGACGAAACTGGCCAGCCGGTGGGCATGGTCAGCCAGGGCGGCCGCCTGTACGTGCGCAGCGAGAAGAACCAGGGCAGCCTGCAGGTTGAATGGGGCGCCGGTGCTGACCAGCGCTGCACGGTTGATTACCAGGTACCGGCGGGCGCCGATGCGTCCAAGACCGGCTTCATCCCGCTGGAGGCAGCATGCCGATGATTCTCTTCCGTGGCCGCAAGGCGCTGGCCACCCTGGCCGTGCTTGGCGGCGTGCTGCTGGCCGGCCCGGCGCTGGCCACCTGCTATATCACCCAGCAGGGGTTCGTCGCGCAGGACGTGCAGATGGACATGGGTCAGATCGTCATCCTGCCCAATCTGCCAGTCGGTGGTGTGATCAAGGAACTGATCGTGCCGATCAACCAGCGCGACAACATTGGTTACTGTGATCGGTGGGGCGGCAGCGCCAACGGCCGCTTCGTCAACGCTGCGCAGCAGAGCGCTGTGCCAGGCTTCAGCAATGTCTATGCCACCGACGTAGCGGGTGTCGGTATTCGTGTCTATCGCGATTCGGGCACCATCCAGACCTATTACCCCCACACCCTGCAATTGGGGGGCAACCGCAACCTGACCCTCAATGGCGGCCGCTTCCGGGTGGAACTGATCAAGACTGCTGCGCAGACTGGCTCGGGCACCATCGCGCCCAATGGCCGCTTCACTACCTACTATCTTGATGGCGACGGTCCCGGCCGTCCGGAACTGACCTCCACCTTCAAGGGTTCGGGCACCACCGTGGTCAGCCCGACCTGCGAAGTACAGGCCGGCAGCCGCAACATTCCGGTGGATTTCGGCAGCGTGCCCAACACCAGCTTCACCGGCGTCGGCTCCAAGGCCGTCAACCGTGATTTCGACATCCGCCTGAACTGCCAGGGCAGCAACCTTGCGCAGTTCCAGAGCAAGGTCGGCATCCGCCTGGATGCCGACCAGGATGGTTCGAACATGCCGGGCGTGCTCAAGCTCAGCGCCGCTGCCAACAGCGCTACGCGCATCGGCATCCAGATGGTGCAGCGTGATGGCAGCAGCGAGCGCGAAGTGCGTTTCGGGCAGACCATCAACGTCGGCACGACCACTATTGGCAGCTCTACGTTGAGCCTGCCGCTGCGCGCACGCTACGTGCAGACCCAGGCCGGTACCGTGGGTGCCGGTGTTGCAAACGGCCAGGCAACCTTCACCATCCAGTACGAGTGAGTAGGCCACGCGGGTATCAGGTAGTGCCGGCCTCTGGCCGGCAACTGCAGGATTCCCGAGGCATGTGAAGTTGCCGGCCAGCGGCCGGCAACAGCCACCGGATCACTCCAACGCGTAGCGCAGCACGAACAGCACCGCCACCAGCCACACCGCCGGATGCACCTCACGCCAGCGGCCGGTGCCTGCCTTCAGCGCGGCATAGGCAATGAAGCCGAACGCCAGGCCGTTGGCGATGGAATAGGTGAACGGCATCGCCAGCGCGCACAGTGCAGCCGGCACCGACTCGGTCAGGTCGCTCCAGTCCACTTCCACCAGTTCACGCAGCATCAGCCCGGCCACGAACAGCAGCGCCGGCGCGGTGGCATAGCCGGGCACCATGGCCGCCAGCGGCGAGAACAGCAGCGCGGCCAGGAACAGCGCGGCCACCACCAGCGCGGTCAAACCGGTACGACCACCCACCTGCACACCAGAGGCGCTTTCGGCGAAGGCGGTGGTGCTGCTGGTGCCCAGCAGCGAGCCGGCGACAATCGCCGTGCTGTCGGCCAGCAGCGCGCGCCCGAATCGCTTCTGTGCGCCCGGCAGTTTCAGCAGGCCGGCACGGCCGACCACGCCGTACAACGTGCCGGTGGCATCGAACACTTCCACCAGCACGAACACCAGCACCACCTGCAGCAGCACCGCAATCGGCGCACCACCGTTGTGGTGCAGCAGGCCGGGCAGGTCCAGCTGCAGGAAGGTCGGTGCCAGGCTCGGCGGCAACGACACCAGTCCGTGGTACTGCAGATCGCCCAACGCCCAGCCGGCCGCGGTCACCGCCAGGATGCCGATGAGGATCGCGCCGCGCACACGCCGCGCTTCCAGGATCGCGATCAGCAGGAAGCCACCCAGTGCCAGCAGCGGCGGCGCGGTATTGAGTGGGCCCAGCGCGACCAGCGTGTCCTCGTTGCCGATGATCACGCCGGATTTCTGCAGCGCGATGATCGCCAGGAACAGGCCGATGCCGGCCACGATCGCCGACCGCAATGACGCTGGAATGCCCGACACCAGCCACGCGCGCACGCCGGTCAGCGACAGCACCAGGAACACCAGGCCCGAAATGAACACCGCCGCCAGCGCCTGCTGCCAGGGCAGGCCGGCAGCACCGACCACGGTGAAGGCAAAGAACGCATTCAAGCCCATGCCCGGCGCCATGCCTACCGGGAAGTTGGCCGCCAGTGCCATCACCACCGAGCCCAGCGCTGCAGCCAGGCAGGTGGCCACGAACACCGCACCTGCATCCATGCCGGTGGTGCCGAGAATCTCGGGATTGACGAAGACGATGTAGGACATCGTCAGGAAGGTGGTGACACCGGCCAGCAGCTCGGTGCGCACGGTGGTGCCGTGCTGCTGCAGCTGGAACAGGCGTTCGAACAGGGACATCGCAGATCTCTCGTACCTGCGCGCCCTGCCGCCCAAAGGGCCTGCGGGTGCGTCGCCAGGCGGTTAGAAGTGGTAGTTCAACTTCAGCGTAACGCTGCTGTAGCTGGTATGGAAGCTGCGTCGCGCCGCAGCCGGATAGTTGGGATCTTCCAGGTAAACGGGGCTGGAGCCCAGGTGGGTGTAGCGGTACTCGGCACCCGCCGAGAGCTGGTCGTTGAAGCGGTACAGCACGCCTGCGCCGACGTTGCCGCCGGTGGAAACATGGGACGCGCGGGTTTCGAATTCGGCGACGCGGCAGCCATTGGTGGCCTCCACCAGCGACGTGTCGCAGCCCAGCGAAAACTCCTGGCGGGCCACGGTCACACCGGCGCTGACGTACGGCAGCCACTGGCCCGCGGCGTAACCCAGCGTCAGGTTGATCGCGCCCGAACGGGTCACCGCATCCTTGCCGTAGTAAGGGCTGTACTGATGGTTGTCGCGGTCCTTCCACTCCTGGTTGATGTTGCCGAAGGACAGGGCGCCTTCGATCCCGGCAACGACGTTGTTGTCGAACTGCCAGTTGCGGCCGACCTGCAGCCCGCCTGCAAAGCCGCGGATGCTCTTTTCAGAGGCATTGGCATTGCTGCGGTCCTGGCTGTGGCCTTCGCCATGGGTGGCATGTGCCCCCAGATGGATGCCTTCCCAGTTCGCCGGCGCGGCGACGGCAGTGCCGGACAGCAGCAGGGCCGCTGTGGTCGAGATCAGTGCTTTCATGGTGTTTTCCTACGTGGGGGTGAATCGGGTGCGTAGGAAAACCGAAGCGTTGGGCCGGGAACATGCAAAGAGTTGCAAAGTACGGACGTTGCCATGTGCGACAAGGGATCAACACTGCTTTACACGTGGGACCTTCAGCCGAGGGGCGCTGGAGCACGGTGCGAAAGGGGCAAAAGCGTCAACAAAAATCGATTGCGGCCCCTGAAAGGCGAAAGGCCGCGCGAGCGCGGCCTTTCGTTGTTCCTTACTTCAGCGCCTTGAAGCGCAGGCGCTTCGGCGCGGCGTCGTCGCCCATGCGGCGGCGCTTGTCTTCTTCGTACTCGCGGTAGTTGCCCTGGAAGAACTCCACGTGCGAATCGCCTTCGAACGCCAGGATGTGGGTCGCGATGCGATCCAGGAACCAGCGGTCATGCGAAATGACGAAGGTGTTGCCCGGGAACTCCAGCAGCGCATCTTCCAGCGCGCGCAGGGTTTCGATGTCCAGGTCGTTGGACGGCTCATCGAGCAGCAGCACGTTGCCACCCTGCAGCAGGGTCTTGGCCATGTGCAGGCGGCCACGCTCACCACCGGACAGCGAGCCGACCATCTTCTGCTGGTCCTGGCCCTTGAAGTTGAAGCGGCCGATGTAGGCGCGCGACTGGATCTCGATGCCGTTGATGTTGAGGATATCCAGACCGCCCGCGATTTCCTGGAACACGCTGTGGTTGCCTTCCAGCGCGTCACGGCTCTGGTCGACATAGGACAGCTGCACGGTCGGGCCGACCACGATCTCGCCGGTATCCGGCTTTTCCTGGCCGGTGATCATCTTGAACAGGGTCGACTTACCGGCACCGTTGGGGCCGATGATGCCGACGATGGCGCCCGAGGGCACCAGGAAGTTCAGGTTGTCGAACAGCAGGCGGTCGCCGAACTTCTTGGAGACGTTCTTGAACTCCATCACCGCCTGGCCCAGGCGCTCGCCCGGCGGAATGAAGATTTCATTGGTCTCGTTGCGCTTCTGGTAATCGACCGACTGCAGCTCTTCCAGGCGGGCCAGACGGGCCTTGCCCTTGGTACGGCCGCCCTTGGCGTTCTGGCGCGACCACTCCAGTTCTTTCTGGATCGCCTTCTGGCGAGCCTTTTCCTGGTTGTCTTCCTGCTTCAGGCGCTCATCCTTCTGGGTCAGCCAGTCGGTGTAGTTACCCTTCCACGGAATGCCGCGGCCGCGGTCCAGTTCCAGGATCCACTCGGCGGCGTTGTCCAGGAAGTAGCGATCATGGGTGACCGCCACGACGGTGCCGGTGTAGCGCGCCAGGAACTGTTCCAGCCATTCCACCGACTCGGCGTCGAGGTGGTTGGTCGGTTCGTCGAGCAGCAGCATGTCCGGCTTCTGCAGCAGCAGGCGGCACAGTGCCACGCGGCGCTTTTCACCACCGGACAGCTTGCCGACGATGGCATCCCACGGCGGCAGGCGCAGCGCGTCGGCGGCCACGTCCAGCTGGTTTTCCAGGGTGTGCGCGTCGCCGGCAGCGAGGATCGCTTCCAGGCGTTCCTGTTCCTTGGCCAGCGCGTCGAAATCGGCGCCTTCTTCGGCATAGGCCGCGTAGACCGCGTCCAGCGCAGCCTGCGCCTGCAGCACTTCGCCAACGCCTTCTTCAACCGCTTCACGCACGGTCTTGGTCGGGTCCAGCTCCGGTTCCTGCGCCAGGTAGCCGACCTTGATGCCGGCCTGCGGACGGGCTTCGCCCTCGAAATCCGTATCCACGCCGGCCATGATCTTCAGCACGGTGGACTTGCCGGCGCCGTTCAGGCCCAGCAGGCCGATCTTCGCGCCCGGGAAGAAGGACAGCGAGATGTCCTTGATGATCTGCCGCTTGGGCGGGACCACCTTGGACACGCGGTTCATGGTGTAGATGTATTGCGAGGACATGAGGTCTCCGTAGGCGCGACCCTGCGCCCGGTCCGTCACGGGGAACTTCCCGTTGCGGCAGCGGGCACAGACTGAATGGAATACCCCCAATTATAGCCGGAACCGGTTCCGGCCCGCGCTGGCCGGAGCACCCGGGGCTGGCCGCGACCTGAATACCCCGTCACAGTCCCGCAGCGGGAAGCGTTTCCAGCCGGAAACCGTTCAGATCGCATGCGCAAGATGGGATCACCACCCACCCAGCAGAGGTCTCCCATGCACATCCATCGACTCATGGCCGGCGCCGTGGCCTCTGTACTGGCGCTGGGCGCCATCGCCCCGGCCTTCGCCGACAACGATCACCGCCGCCATGACCGTGATCGCCGGGAGTGGCGCGAGGACCGCCGGGAATGGCGTCACGACCGCCGCGACTGGGAACGCGACCGCCGCGAGGCGCGCCGCGATTACCGTCACGACCGTCGCTACGACCATGGCTACTACCGCCCGGCACCGCCGCCGCCGCGCGTGGTCTACAGCCCGGGCTACCGGCCCGGCTATGGCTATGGCTGGCAGCGCGGTCACCGCTACCGCGATTACTACCGCGGCCCGATCTACGTGGTGAACGACTACCCGCGCTACCACCTGCGCCGACCGCCGTACGGCCACCACTGGATCCGCGATGACCGCGGCAACATGCTGTTGGTGGCCATCGCCAGCGGCATCATCGCCGACTACATCGTCAGCAACCGCTGAGGATCGCAGCCGGCACGCGCAAGGACGAAGGGCGCCTGAGGGCGCCTTTTGTCGTCCTGCCATCGTCATCCACGCGATGCGTGGATGCTCCGCCACCGCCCTCGGCCTGCCCGGGAATTGCAGACCATACGGGCCCGTTTCGGCCCCAGCAGGCCGGGGCGGGGCTACAATCAAGGGCTGAGTCGTACCCCTTTCCCCGCCTGCTGGAGTACCCGATGTTCCCGCGTGACGTCCGCATCGAAACCTACGATCCCGAACTGGCCAAGGCCATCGCCGCTGAGACCCAGCGCCAGGAAGACCACGTCGAGCTGATCGCCAGCGAGAACTACACCAGCCCGGCGGTGATGGAAGCCCAGGGCAGCCAGCTGACCAACAAGTACGCCGAAGGCTACCCGGGCAAGCGCTACTACGGTGGCTGCGAATACGTGGACATCGCCGAACAGCTGGCGATCGACCGCCTCAAGCAGCTGTTCGACGCGGACTATGCCAACGTGCAGCCGCACAGCGGCTCGCAGGCCAACCAGGCCGTGTACTTCGCGCTGCTGCAGCCGGGCGACACCATCCTCGGCATGAGCCTGGCCCACGGCGGCCACCTCACTCACGGCGCCAAGGTCAATGCCTCGGGCAAGCTGTTCAACGCCGTGCAGTACGGCGTCAACGACCAGGGCCTGATCGATTACGACGAAGTCGAGCGCCTGGCCCTGGAGCACAAGCCGAAGATGGTCGTGGCCGGCTTCTCGGCGTACTCGCAGGTTATCGACTGGGCGCGCTTCCGCGCCATCGCCGACAAGGTCGGTGCCTACCTGTTCGTGGACATGGCGCACGTCGCCGGCCTGGTTGCCGCTGGCGTCTACCCCAGCCCGCTGGAACATGCCCACGTGGTCACCTCGACCACCCATAAGACCCTGCGCGGCCCGCGCGGCGGCATCATCGTCGCCAAGGGCGCCGACGAGGACCTGGTCAAGAAGCTGCAGTCGATCGTGTTCCCGGGCATCCAGGGCGGTCCGCTGATGCACGTCATCGCCGGCAAGGCGGTGGCCTTCAAGGAAGCGCTGGAGCCGGGCTTCAAGGCCTACCAGCAGCAGGTGGTCAAGAACGCCCAGGCGATGGCCAACACGCTGATCGCGCGCGGCTACAAGATCGTCTCCGGCGGCACCCAGAACCACCTGATGCTGGTCGACATGATCGGCAAGGACGTGTCCGGCAAGGACGCGGAAGCCGCGCTGGGCAAGGCCCACATCACCGTCAACAAGAACTCGGTGCCGAACGACCCGCGTTCGCCGTTCGTGACCTCGGGCCTGCGCCTGGGCACCCCGGCGGTGACCACCCGTGGTTACGTGGAACAGGACTGCGTGGACCTGGCCAACTGGATCGCCGACGTGCTCGACGCGCCGGCCGATGAAGCCGTGATTGCCCGCGTGCGCGATGCCGTCAGCGCACAGTGCCGCAAGTACCCGGTCTACGGTTGATCGGGCACTGGGGTCGGATCCCTTCCCTGTGGGAAGGGCTCTGACCCCGGGCACCTGAGTACCGCGCATGGAAGAGCGCCGCCTCAAGTATCTCTATGCAGCCTTGGCTGTACTCTTCGGCCTGCCCAGCCTGGTGGGCGGCGGGGCCGCAGCGACGATGCTGCTGTTGATGGGGCTGGGCCAGTTTGGTCACGGCACCCTGGCATCGGTGACGCTGATGCCGCTGTGGGGCCTGTCCGGAATTGCCGGCTGCCTGGCCTGGCTGTGGCTCAGCGCAGGTTACCTGATGCAGGGACGTGCCGGTCTGCGCGTGCGGCCGGTCTGGTGGCGCATGCTGCTGGCCGGTGGTCTCGCTGCCATGCCGCCGCTTGGGCTGGCGCTGTGGTGGGGCATCGCGGTCCATGCCGAAGGCTTCAATCTGCTGCTGTTGGGGCCGTCGATGCTGGTGCCGGCGGGCATGCTGGTGTGGCTGAAAAGGCAGGCGTGAGATTGCGCGCCGGAAGAGAGAAAGAACGCATGGATGAGCGTCTGCACAAACGCCTGTATATCGCCCAATGCCTGCTGCTGGGGTTGCCTGCACTGGTGGCCGGTGGTGGCGTCGCCGGGTTCGGCATCTACACCTTCCTGATCCGTCACGGGCTGATGCGTGGCGATGAAGGTGCCGTGCTGTTCCTGTGGGCGAGTGCGGGTGTTGCCGGGTTGCTGGCATGGCTGTGGCTCAGCATCCGCTATCTGCGGCAGGGGCGCGAAGGCCTGCGGCGCTCACCGGCGCTGCCGTGGATCGGGCTGGTGCTGGGCGCCGTCGCGGCACTGGCCGTGGTCGGTGTGGTGCTTTTCAGCTTGTTTGCCGGCAGCCCCTGGCAGGTGCTGGGGTATCTGGTGCTGGGCGTGCCACTGCTGGTGCCAGCGGCGCATCTGGGTTGGCTGCGTCGCGTCCGCGGCGTTGCCGAACAAGGCTGATTGCAGCCGGCATTTGCTGGGAAAGCCCTTCTCAGGTACCGTTGCGACGCTGCCACGACCGTGGCAGCAGGTATTTTCCTGAGCCAGGCGTTCAATGCATTGCCCCTTCTGCCAGCATGCCGATACACGGGTCATCGACTCGCGCGTCTCCGAAGACGGCGCGACGATTCGTCGTCGGCGTGAGTGCGAGGCGTGCAACGAACGCTTCAGTACCCTGGAAACCGTCGAACTGAAGCTGCCGGCCATCGTCAAGAGCGATGGCACCCGCGAAGCCTTCGATGCCCGCAAGGTGCGCGCCGGCTTCGACCGCGCGCTGCAGAAGCGTGCGGTGCCCGAAGAGAAGATCGAAGCGGCGGTGCGCGCGGTGGTGCATCAGCTGCGCATCAGCGGCGAACGCGAAGTGCCGTCGATCAAGGTCGGCGAGTTCGTGATGAATGAACTGCGCAAGCTTGACCATGTCGGCTATGTGCGTTTCGCCTCGGTGTACCGCAGCTTCGAGGACGTGGCCGATTTCCGCGAGGAAATCGAGAAGCTCGAACGCGACCTGCCGTCGAGCACCGAACAGCTGCAGCTGCTGGGCGATGTGATCGCCCTGACCAAGAAGAAGAAGGGCTGACGCCCGTTGCCCTGGTAGATGCCAACCTTGGTTGGCGCTGTGCCGCCATCCACGCATGGTGTGGATCTACTGGACTCTGCCAACCTCGGTTGGCGCTTTGCTATCAATCCACGCATGGCGTGGATCCATACCAACAGCGCTACCATGGCGGCATGAGCACATCGTTCACCGTCCTTGACCACCTGCACATGGCCAACGCACTGCGTCTGGCCGAGCGTGCCGCCTATACCACCCGCCCCAACCCGATGGTCGGCTGCGTGATCGCCCATGGCGAGCGCGTGGTCGGGCAGGGCTGGCACCAGCGAGCCGGTGGCCCGCATGCCGAAGTGTTCGCCCTGCGCGAGGCCGGCAGCGAAGCGCGTGGTGCCACCGCCTACGTCACCCTGGAACCCTGCGCGCATTACGGACGCACGCCGCCGTGCGCATTGGCGCTGATCGACGCCGGCGTGTCGCGCGTTGTTGCCGCGATGCGCGACCCATTCCCGAAGGTCGATGGCGGTGGTTTCGACCTGCTGCGCGAAGCCGGCATCGAGGTCGCCGAGGGCCTGATGGCCGCGCAGGCGCGCGAACTCAACAAGGGCTTCCTGTCGCGCGTGGAGCGCGGTCGTCCGTGGCTGCGGGTGAAGCTGGCGGCCAGCCTGGATGGCCGTACTGCGATGGCTGACGGCAGCTCGAAGTGGATCACCGGCCCCGCCGCGCGCGAGGACGTGCAGCACTGGCGCGCACGTGCCGGCGCGATCCTCACCGGTGCCGACACCGTGATCGCCGACGACCCGATGCTGACCGTGCGCTTGGCCGACACCGAGGTGATGCCACCGTTGCGCGTGGTGCTGGATTCGCGTCTGCGCTCGCTGGAATGCAGCCGGGTGCGCGAGGGCGGAGCGCCGACGCTGTACCTGCACGATGCGATGGTCAGCCCGCCCGACGCAGCCGACGCGGCATTCGCCAGCGTGGCAGTGCGCCACGGTCGCCTTGATCTGGGCGCGGTTCTGGCGCTGCTGGCCGAACGCGGCATCAACGAAGTGCATACCGAAGCCGGCGCGACGCTGGCCGGTGCGCTGCTGCGCGGTGGCTGGGTGGACGAGCTGCTGCTGTACCAGGCACCGACCCTGCTCGGCGACAGCGGCCGCCCGTTGCTGGCTGGTCTTGGCATCGACGCGATGGACCAGCAGCGCCGCCTGCGCGTGGTCGACCAGCGCCAGGTGGGTGAGGATCTGCGGTTGCTGCTGCGCCCGTAGCGCAATGCGGTAGCGCCGCTGTGATGTCATGGCTCGCGGAATCGAACCGAGGCGGCCGTGGCCTCAACCGCGTCTTCCACTTCCTTGGAGCTGTCCGCCGGCAGAATGGCGACCAAACGGACGAACCGTTCACCCGGCCATAGGGCAAGGTAGTGGCGGTAGTGGCGTCCGTCGGGTGTGACCCCGTCAACACGGTGTCCGGTGATACCACCGAACGGCACGTTTTCCCTTGAGGTAATCGTTCCGCCCTGAATCCTGACACTCCCTGCAATCAACTGATCGGACACCTTCTGTGGATCGTTCGAGGCAAACGGGAGCGAAAGCTGGGACGCAACGACAATCATGGGTTGGCGGCCCTCTGGATCAGAGTCCAGTTCGCCGGCCGTAAGTGCCACTGCTGATCCGGACAAGCTATCAAGCAGACGGAAAGGAGGCGCAGGCGTGAACCCTGCCGGCGGTACAAGGCTGACGACCGAGCCGGGGACGGCAATTGACGGTTGTGACGCCTGTGAGCAAGCCGCGAGCAGCAGAGCCTGCAGGAGAAGCAGAGCGGAGCGCGTGATACGGCGGAGGCGAGTGAGCATCTGCAACTCCTTTTATTCTGCGCGGACGTGATCAGTGTCTTCCTGGCTGACTGGGCCTTCCCACACCGCACGGTTCCGATCGTGGGTTCCCCTGCAATACGCTGCGGCCAGGCTGGGTCCCAGCGATCGTACTTTTTCCGCCACGATGTCCTGCAAGGTCGTGCCCCGCTGCAGCGGGCTATCGGGGTCATACCGCTCTGCGAACTTCAGCTGCGCATCCAACATCAGGTCACAGGCGGGAATGCCGGAATAGGCGGTGACCGACTCTGCTTCAATGCGCTCGTCCCAAGCCGAAAACGGCATCAGCTCCTTCAGTAGTTTCAAGTTGAGGAGCAGCATGTCGGCACTGATCCACGGTCCGTTGTCGCCAGCGCGGGAGAATTCCGCCCGTGCTTGGTATCTGGTATCAGGCGCATCGCGCAGGGTTGCTGCGTACGCTTCCAGGAACTCCTTGAGTGCCCCGGCAGTCTGTTCTCCGGCACGGAATCGCGCGCGACTGTCACGGTAGGCCGGGAAAGCAGCGGAAACATCAGGAAGCGTGCAGTGGTAGTCCACGATGCCGCGTTCGGATGAGTTGCTCTTTTCGATTCTGTCGGCAAGGCAATGGATGGTCTTTCGACGCGCGCTGATGGCGCTGGCTGCAGGCTCCTCGAAGCCAGCCGCCAGATTCTCGAAAGCGTACAGCTTGTCGACGATGTCGACGATATCGGGGTAGTCGTTTGGATCTGCCGTGCGAAGGCTGTTGCGCAGAGCGATTTTGGCCTTCTCATCATCCTGGGTAATGACGCGCGCATGCGCATCGAAGGAATCTTCCAGCGAAAGTGCGGCGGGCGCTGCGGTAGCCGCGGCGAAGGGAGTGCCCAGCAGCAGGGCAAGAATCGGCTTCAACATGTCAGTGCGTGGTCGATCGAAAAGATGCCCGAGGATCTCGGGGAGCAGTTCCTGCGTCCATGCAATTAGTCTGAAAAGCCGGACCTGCCGATTCCGAAACACGCCGCTGAGAGGATTTGAAAATTTTCCTATGTTTCCACGCGGAGCCGGCAGGCAAAGTGGCGGGCCCTCTTCTGTAGGCCAGCGCATTGTTGCGTGCATATCAAGTCCTCGCGTTGTCTGTGCTTCTTCCTCTGGCCCTTCTGGTTCCAGCGACGTCCTTGGCCAATGATGACAGTGAAGAATCCCATGACGAACTGACCGAGGAGCAGGCCCTGCAGGATCTGGCCGCCGTCATCGAGTGTCGTGCGCCGGCTGCGATCATGAAGCCTGTGCGTCGCAACCTGTGGCGGGTCGCACTGGGTGGGGAGCCTCCGCAGGCGGCCTTTCGCAACTGGGAGTTGGTCAAGCAGGACAACCCTTCGTTGCACGAAGTGGCGCTACCGGCCTCCATTATCGTTTTCGGCCATTCGATCCGGCGCTTTGCGGTCCTCTCTGGCGCTACCATGGCCATCATCGATGGGGTGACCTTGGACGAAGTATCGCGGCAGCTTGAGCTGCAGCCACTGAGCGTCCGTATGGCGTCGCATATTCGCCAGAGGACGCTGTCGCTGCGCAATAGCGGTGATGGCGGATTGCATACACGCTCGTTGGTGGCATCACGGATATCCACCCATCCAGACGCCATCCTGGTCGGGTGCGAGGAGAGCTTCGACACGCGCGCTGAGCAGTTGCGCAGGCGCGGCAAGGAGCCGGATGTGGCGTTCGCCCCGGGCGTGGATATCGCCACCGAGCTGGACGACGTGCTGACCTGCAAGGCCGATGCGCTGCGCAACTACACTGCCGGTTGGGCGGTGGGCATGTCTGCACACACCACTGACGCGCGCTTCAAAGGCTGGAAGGATGGGGAGGACGAAGACGGCTATCGCTGGTGGGCGCCGCCGGCGCCGGTCATGATCGCCGGCAGGCCCGTCCCGCGCTTCGTGAAGGTAGGTCAGACCCTCTATGCCGAGCTTGATGGAAACATCGCCGGGGCCCTGGCGGACGAATGGGATCTCCCTCCGTATGAGGGCTGGGACGACGTCGCCTTCGTCGGCTTCCACGATACCGACACTGCCGCCGATGGCTGGTTGGAAGACCGTGCACGCATCGCGCGCGACTGGAGGCCCGGCAAGACGCTGCATGGCTGCGAGTACCAGCAGTATCGTCCGGAGTTCGGCGAACATCCGGACGATGATGACGAAGAATGACGGCAGCGCGGAATCCCCGGGCACCGCCCGACGTTGCAGGCGTGTACGCACGGGGCGTTCCATATCATCGCGGTGATCGGACGCAGCCAGGTGGATGAGGATCTGCGCCTGCTGGCGCGCCCCTTTTCAGTTCAGCGATCTTCGTCGGGCAGGTGCTCGTTCCACTCGAAGAACGGCAGGAACGCGTCAGCCAGTCCGCTCATCAACGGTGTTGGGTTCTGTATACGCCAGGGAACACCATCGTGGTCGCGCTTGAACGACACCGTGATGATCCTTTCCCGGTCCGGTGCCACGGCGATCATCTGCGTATATGCCGTCGCCAGTTCCATCGCCATCTGCGGTGGATGCGGCCCGTTGAACGGCACGCGATGCTGCCGGTACACGGGCAGCAGTGCCGACAGGTCGGGCAGGTGGCAGCGATAGTCGACGTCGGCGCTGTCCGCCTGCGCATGGCGCACGCTGTCGGTAGAGCAATGCACCGAGGCCTGTCGCTTGCGTAGCGCCGCTGCAGCCTTCGGCCAATCAGCCAGTTCGGGCGCCTCGTCCAGGTGGCTTGCAGCCGCCAACGCCGCGGCGAAGGCTGGCCCGTTATCGGTATCGAGATAGCGGGCCAGCGTTGCCTGTGCCGCTGCATCGCCGTGCACCATCACCTGTGCATACAGGTCGAATACCTGTACGGGCGTCAGTGCAGGTGCCGACGCCAGTGCAGTACCAGGGGCCAGCAGCAGCGCAGCCAGCCCCAGTCGTTTCAGCGCAGTGGCCTCACGCGCACTCATCAGTCCACATCATCTCGGCCATCGGGCGCAGCGACTTGCATTCCTGCGTCATCTCCTCGGCCGACATCACCTGCGCCTTCGCCTTCAGCTCTTCGGCCATCGCATCAACACCGCTGATCTGGTCCGGCGCGATCTTCGCTACGCAGCTGCGGTGCTGCTGCAGCAGCAGGTCGCAGCCCAGTACGCCGGTGACCTTCGGTGCCTTCGCCGCTTCAACATCCTGGATCCACTCTTCGAACGGCGCCAGCGCACCCAGCACCGGGCCGACCAGATCGTCGAAGTTGCTGCTGTACCAGTAGCCCTTGTCCTTGGCGGTGTACAGGGTGAGGGTGCCGGTCACTGCCTTGCGCGGGCCACTCTGCAGGGCCTTGGTATAAGCCTCGGTGAAACGGGTGCGGGTGGCCTGCACATCACTGGTCAAGCTGGCAGTGAACAACGGATGCACGCTGCTCAGGTCGGCCAACTGGCAGCTGAAATCGACCTTGGCGATCTTCTGGTCATCCACGTACTCGTTGTCTTCCACGGTGCTGCGCGTGGCGCGGCACTGCGAGGCCTTCAGTGCCTTGGCGTACATCGTTTCGGCCGCTGCGGGATCGCCTTTTACGCCGGCCACGGCCAGCACCGTCTGCCACGGCTCGGCGAGGGCCTGCGCCATCATGCCCGGCACCGGCGTTACCGAGTCCTGGCCATCGAAGGCTGGCTTCAGCGCGTCGTTGAGCGTGCGCGCGGCAGCGGCATCGTCTTCCAGCAATGCGCGTGCGTACAGATCGAAGGTCTGTTCCGGCGTCAGCTGCGCAGGTGCGGCCGAGGTGAACAACGGGGCGCACAGCAGTGCGGTGGCCAGCAGGCCGCGGATCGGGGTCTTCATGACGGTGTTCCTGTTGCAGAGGGCGGCAAGCCTAGCGCACTTGCCATGGCATTCGATGGTGCGCGACAGCCAAGCGTGTTGCGCGCGATGGCCAACAAAAAACGGGCCCCATGCGGGACCCGTTCGATCACACGACGAGGATCGGGCAATCAGAAGCTGGCGCGCACGCCGGCCGAGTACTGGGTGACGTCCTCGATCACCTGTACCTCGCCGACCAGACCCCAGGTCGGAGTGAACTTGAACTGGCCCCCGACCACGCCAACCCAGGTTCCATCCATGTCGCTGCCGTCTAGGTAGCCACCCTTCAGCCAGAACTCCGTATTCGAGGTTGGCGACGTACGGATGCCCAGCGTGGCACGGCCGGCGTTGAAGTGGTCCTTCTGGCGGATGCTGTCAAAGCCGTCGCGCTTCAGACGGGCTTCGGCATTCTGTCGAACCCAGGCCAGATCCGCAGTAAAGTCGACGCGGTCACTCATCGGCAGGCGATAGCCGATCCCCAGTTCCGGTTGATCCAGCTCCAGCTTCAGACTTCCGCCGGGTACCCCGTACGATCGGGATACCTGCGACCAGGCCCCGAAGACGTAAGCCTGCAGGCCGATCGCGTACGAGCCACGAATATACCCGCCATCCAGCTTCGGGTCGTCCAGCAGGTCGTCATTGACCTTGACCTGGGTCCAGCCGGCTTCAACGTAGGTATAGCTTGGGCCGTCGGGAGCCGCAACGGCCGTAAGTGGCGCCAGAGCGAGCAGGGCAGTGACAAGCAGGGTAGTGCGCATATGGGTCCTTGTTGTGTGCAATCCATGGCGGGCGGCCAGCGTAGCGGCCCGGTGTGGCGTCATTGCCACGCGTTCAGAAGACAACGGGTTACGACGAGGTAGCGCTGGATACGCCGCGGTGAGCCTGGGTTGGACCGGCGGCCTGCAGGGTCAGCGGTTTCACCTCGGCCCGTTCCAGCAAGCGCTTGGTGAAATAACGGTCCTTGTAGTACCGGATCTTGCTGCACAGCACCGGATTGGGCAGCCCTTCGTAAAGCACGATCTCCTTGTCCGGGCCCATCGCCTTCAGCTCCTGCGGCAGCATCAGTGCGCGCTTCTCCAGCACCTCGTTGTCTGAAACCGAGCGCGCGCTGCCACGTGAATGCGTCCGCGACCGGCGGCGCACCGTCGTGTAGCCCAGCATTTCGGAGTAATCGTTCGCGTCCTGCTGCTCGCGAGGCGCGTAGATGATCTGCAGCGCATGGTTGGTGATGATGGTGCGCGACAGCTCCTTGCCATACACAGCGTCAAGCTGCGCCATCGACTGGATGATGGGCAGCAGCCGCAGATTGTAGCCGGCCATGTACGCAACAGCTTTGGAAATGATGTCGACGCGGCCGATCGAGGTGAACTCGTCCATCAGCAGCAGGCACTGGTGCTTCAGCGATTTGTCATTCTGCGGAAGCGTGCGTGTGTTGACGTTGATCAACTGGCTGAAGAACAGGTTGACGATCAGCCGGCTCTCGGCCAGCTTGTTGGGCTGGATGCCGACGTAGATGGTCATGCGCTTGCGGCGTATGTCATCAAGACGGAAATCATCGGCACTGGTTGCTGCGTCCAGTACGGGGTTGAGCCACGGGTTGAGCGGCTCGCGGAACGAACCGATGATGGAAGCGAACGTTACGTCGGCCTGCGACAACAGGCCGGCAAAGGCGGCGCGCGCCTGGGAACTGAGAAACGAAGATTCCGTGAGCTTCTGCAGGTACGGCTTCAGTTCACCGCCATCACCCGAAGACAGTCGCAGGATGGCGCCAAGCGTTGGATAGGGGGTGCCAGCGAGCGCGTCCCGAAGTTCGAACTGGTAGAGGGTGAAGGCAAGGAATGCATTGCGCGCCTGGCTGGTCCAGAACTTGTCCTTGTCGTCGCCGTCCGGGTACAGCATGGCGGCGATGGCTTGCAGGTCCGACACCCGGAATGCGGGGTCGCTGGACACATACGTCAGGGGATTCCAGCGGTGCGTCCGTCGATCTTCCGCGAAAGGGTTGAACAGGTAGATCTCGTGGCCGATCGATTTTCTCCAGCCGGACGTCAGGTCGAAGTTCTCCTGCTTGATGTCCAGAACCACCGCCGACTCGCGGTAGTCGAGCAGATTGGGGATGACCACGCCGACACCCTTGCCCGAGCGGGTAGGTGCGGCGAGGATGACGAACTGTTGACCAGACAGGCGCAGCAGCTTGCCGTTCATCTGGCCCAGCACGATGCCGTCATCCGGACTCTTGAAGAAGCCCTTGCCTGCAAGGTCCATCATGCTGGCAAAGCGTGCCTGACCATGGATGTTGCTGTGGCTGCGCAGCTTGAACATCATGATGGTGATGCCTGCCCACAGCAGGAACATCAGGCCGAACGCAACGCAGCCTGCCGCCTTGATCCGCCATGCGTACGGCTGCACGCGCGGATGGTCGATGTTGCGCATGTAGTCGAAGAAGGTGCCAAAGCCGCTGACGCGGGTGTCCAGCCCCAGGAACAGCACGGACAGATAGCTCGCCAGGTAGATCGCTGCGATCGACAGCAGTGCGGCCAATATGGCGCAGATGACAAGACGGTTTGTGTTCAAGGCAGTTCCTTCGACCCGGACAATGGCTCTTGCTGGATGGGCTTTGCTATCGGCAGATTATGGATATGGGCAGCACGCGGTTCTACTTTCCGCTCGCTGCGGAGTTGGCGCGGGCTTCAATCAGAACGTACTCATCGTTCTTGCGCCAGCGCTGCAGGCCGTCTTCCAGCTTGATGCAGGGGCGGCCGTCACAGGAAGTGATCGAAACCTGCTGCACGGCTTCAAGAACCTGTGCATCCACTTTGGCCTGCTGGGCACGCTGGACGTTGGCCTGGGCAAAGTAGGCGGTGCAGCCGATGATCGCCACCGCGCCCACGCTCAGTGCGGCCAGGGCCTTCCAGGTGAGCATGCGCAGGCGTACCGCCATCGCCCCCTGTTCGCGCGACAGTTGTTCGGCCAGCGCAGCCAGTCGATCACCCGTGTCACCGATGGCTTCAACCGCCGCCGGGATCTCCTGCGACAGTGCCTCGCGGACGGCGGCACGGGCGCTCTGTGCGAGTTCGGCACGTCCGCTGGCTACGCCTTGGCCTACTTCGGTCGCGGCGCGTTGCAGCTGCTGGGCGGAGGCCTCCTGAGCTGCGGCAGCTTTCTCGCACTGCTGGGTCAGGTGGCCGGCGAGCAAGGCTGCATTTGCAACGAATTCTTCCATCCTGGAGTGATCCACTTCACACCTGCTGAGTCATCAGCCCTTGGGCGGGGCTGGGAATGGTGCCAGATTCGTCAGGAATATGCTGACTGTGAATTCCTGCTCATTTGCAGTAGGCAAGTGTCACGATTTCGCTGTATTCTGATTAGGAAAGATGATATTTGCGATGTTCATCACATTTACGTTTGTGAATTTGCGGGATCTAGTTCACAACATGAGCACGTCTACATAGATATTCTTCGACACCATAAGATGGCGCCCATTCGCATCGGTACTGGGGAGGTATCGATGCAGGTAAGGGTCATCCCGATTGACAAAGGATTGAATCAGAGAAATGGAGATTTCATGATCGCATGCATAGATTTGGGGAACGCGTCTCAGGCCTGACCTGTGGACGCGATCGTATTGCGCGCGTTCCTGCTGCCGGCATTGCTGCAGGCGAAGGGATGTGCTGCGCAGTCATAGCTCTTTCAGCAGAACTTCGACGCCTTGCCTGGCGTTGTCGTGGTCTGTTGGCATGGATTCGTAACCCGTGAATGGTGATTTCGTGAGCCGCAGGATGCCTAGCCGGAATTTGATTGCTGTTGCTGTTGTCTCGATGACGGTTCTCCTGGCCGGTTGTGTCACGCCGCCTGCGCCCGAACCGCGTGGCAAGTGGAGGCCGGTGAACCGGCTGTCCGACGTCACCCATGCCATCCCTCTGCAGCAGACCCATGTCTATCAGTCCTCACCCACGGACAGCACCCTCAAGGGGCTGCTGACGCGCTGGGCGAAAGACGGGGGCATGACGTTGTCCTACCTGCACCCGAACGACTACACGCTGTACGTGCCGGTGGGTGACATCCGCACGACCAGCATCGTCGAAGCGGCAGCCGAGCTGTCCCGCGCCTATGCGGGGCAGGGCGTCGTGGTTTCGGTGGAGAAGTCGCGAATCATCGTGAGCGTGGCGGGTGGTTCGACCGACGTGGAGCCTCTGCCTGCAGCGGGCATCGCACCGATGTCGCCGACTCCGGCACGCTGAGGAACTGGCATGTTTGGAAAGAAGAAGACCGATACCGCGGCCGTCGAGAATGCTGTCTCCCAAGGCGTCAGCTATGAGATCTCCCTGGCCGAGCGTTCGCGCCGCAGCGAGCGTCGCGCGTGGACGGTAGCGTGGTGTGCCGTGCTGATGTCGGTCCTGCTGGCCGCCGGATACCTGCTGTTCCTGCCGCTGAAGGAGCGCGTTCCTTATCTGGTCATGGCTGACCCTTACACCGGCTCGGCCACCGTTGCGCGCCTGCGCGGCAACTTCGGCGACCGCGATGTCACCGCCGAAGAAGCCATCAACAAGAGCAACGTCGCCCAGTTCGTGCTGGCGCGCGAGTCGTATGACTCCGGCCTTATCGGCCAGCGCAACTGGCGGACCACGCTGTCGATGGCTGGCCCGGCCGTGGCGCCGGACTACACGAACCTGCATTCCGAGGCGAACCCGGCGCGCCCTTACCGGATCTATGGTGCATCGCGCGCGCTGCATGTGCGCATCACCAGCATCGTGCTGATCGGGGGCGGCCAGGGGCGGCGTCCGACCGGTGCCACCGTACGCTTCCAGCGCAGCGTGTTCGACAAGAGCACCGGTCGTTCCGAACCATTGGACAACAAGATTGCCACGCTGGAGTTCATCTACGATCCAGAACTGCGTCTGGCCGATGAAGACCGGTTGCTCAATCCGCTTGGCTTCCGGGTGGCGAACTACCGCGTCGACAATGATTTCGCGCCGGCACCCAGCGCTCCGGCCGCAGTGCCGTATACCGCCGCACCGCAGGCGCAGGTGCCTGCGCAGGGGGTTGCGCCAATGCCCGGCCAGCCGGTGGATCCGTCCTATCCCGGCGGCGCCACCAATCAGCCAGCGCAGGCCACGCAGCCTGGTGCAGTGAATTCTGGCGCATCGCCGCCGCAACCGGCCGAGCAGACCGGCTACGTGCCCGCACAAGGGGGAGTTGAACGATGAGTAGTACGTTGCAGTCGTTGCTGCGCGCGGGGCTGGCACTGCTGTTGTGTGTAGGCGCTGTCGCGCCGGCAGCGGCGAAGGTCATCGAGGACTACGAGTACGCGCCGGATCGCATCTACCAGGTGCGAACCGGCCTGGGCATCACCACCCAGATCGAACTGAGTCCGCATGAGCAGATACTGGATTACAGCAGTGGCTTCGGCGGCGGCTGGGAGATCAGTCGCCGTGAGAACGTGTTCTACCTGAAGCCGAAGAATGTCGACGTCGACACCAATCTGCTGGTGCGTACGGCGGCACATTCCTACATCTTCGAACTGAAGGTTGTGGCCACGAGCTGGCGCGCACTGGATGATGCCAAGGCCTCTGGCGTCCAGTACAAGGTCCGCCTTGTCTATCCGGCCGATACCGAGTTCAGCGCCAAGAAGGAAAAGGAAGCCGACGCACCGGTGGCGGCCCTTGATACCCGGCTTGTTCCCGGTCGTGACTACTACTACGGTTACGACTACACGTACAAGAAGCGCCAGCCGACGTGGTTGGTCCCGTCTTCGGTGTATGACGATCGCAGCTTCACCTACATCCGCATGGGTGACCGCAGCCGGTTCCCGAGCGGCAACTTCCCGGCCGTCTTCGCGCGTGACAGCGAGTCCGGCGACGAGTTCATCGTCAACTCGACCGTGGAAGGAGACACGATTGTCGTCCATGGCACCTATGCCTACCTCGTCGTGCGCCACGGCGACAACGCGATTGCCCTGCGCAGGAGACCGGAGCAGTGAACCAGATTCCACCGAATGAACACGTCGATCCGGCGCCGGAGCCGCGCCCGCTCGACAATCCGTATACCCGGCGTGCCTCTGCCGAACCGGAGCTCGACGCCGAGAGCCCCTACCTGCGTGCCGATGACGTCCAGCGACTGAACCGCAAGGCTCTGCTGTTCCTCGGCATCATCGTCATCGTGCTGGCGGGCCTGGCGGCATGGATCTTCTCCGGTGGCTTGTCTTCGCCTGACAAGCCGGCCGCGAAAGCGCCGCGCCAGGAAGTCGTGATTCCTGCGGCGCCGCGCGACCTGCCTGCGTTGCCATCGGAGCGCGCAATGGCACAGTCCGCTGCGCCGATGGAGGAATTGCCGCCGTTGCCGCTCGTCGACGAGTCGCAATCCGGCCGCGGCATGAGCTCCATGGGTTCGATGCCGGGTATGGGACAGCAGCAGGCCGAACGCGGCCCCAGCCTGCTTGAACGCCGCATGGGCGATGCCGCTGCGGCCGACCGCAATGCCGGGAGCGAGCCTGCCGCAGGTGGACTGGGTGCGGTACTGGGCGGGCAGGGACCGGCATCGCGCGGCGTCGTCGACGGGCCGACCAGTGCGCAGCCACTCTACAAGCCCAATACGCTGCTGCTGCGGGGCACCTACATCCGCTGCGTGCTGCAGGCGCGCGTGATTTCCGATTTCCCTGGTTATACCTCCTGTGTAGTCACCGAACCGGTTTACTCGGTCGACGGTCAGCGCCTGCTGCTGCCTCGCGGTTCCAAGGTGCAGGGTTCCTACGGTGCCGACGGCATGATCGGCAACCGCGTGGCCATCGTGTGGGATCGCATCACCACGCCGACCGGGCTGGACATCAACATGAGCAGTCCCGGTGTGGACATGCTTGGTTCGGCTGGCACCCCGGGTTACTACAACGCCCACTGGGGCCAGCGCATCGCGTCGTCGCTGCTGATCAGCATCCTCGCGGATGGTTTCAAGTATGCCGCTGCAGAGAACGGCCCGCAGACCTCGACCATTGTCAACGGCGCGGTGGTGCAGAACCCGTATGAGAGCGCCACCGCACGCACCATGGAGCGGATGGCCAATCTCGCCATGGAGCGCAACATGACACGTCCGCCGACCGTCACCATCAACCAGGGCACGATCGTGAATGTCTACGTTGCACGCGACGTCGACTTCTCTTCCGTGATCCGCTGATCAGCATCCTGCAGAAGAAATGAACGCCGAATCCGCCACCGCCCGGGTGTCCAGCGCTTTTCTGGATTACCAGTACCAGATCCTCGGGATCGGCGAACACATGCATTCGTCCGACGTCACCGAGATCTGTATCAACCAGCCGGGAGAGTTGTACCTGGAAACCCGGGCGGGTTGGCAGCGGTTGGAAGTTCCGTCGTTGACGTTCGAGCGCGCGCGTCAGTTCTGCACTGCCGTGGTCAACGAAAGCAATACGGGGCAGCGCATCACCGACGCCGATCCAATGGTGTCGCTGACATTCCCTACCGGGCAGCGCGCGCAGTTCGTCATTCCGCCGGCATGTGATGCCGGCCGCGTATCGATCACCATCCGTCTGCCGGCGCGCTTCGGCAAGACGCTGGAGCAGTATGAGGATGACGGTTTCTTCAGTGAGATCCTCGAACAGGCTCCGACGCTCGGCGACCATGACAGGGAGCTGGTCGAGCTGCGCGCGCAGCGCGACTACGCGAACTTCTTCAAGAAGGCCGTGCAGTACCACAAGAACATCGTGGTTTCCGGTGCCACCGGCAGCGGCAAGACAACCTTCATGAAGTCGCTGGTCAACCATATTTCACACAACGAGCGCCTGGTCACCATCGAAGACGCCCGCGAGTTGTTCCTGCAGCAGCCCAACGTGGTGCATCTTCTGTATTCGAAGGGTGGCCAGAGCACCAGCAATACGAGCGCCAAGTCGTGCATGGAAGCATGCCTGCGCATGAAGCCGGACCGGATCATCCTTGCCGAGCTGCGTGGTGATGAGTCCTTCTACTTCATCCGCAACTGCGCGTCCGGTCACCCGGGCTCGATTACCAGTTGCCACGCAGGCAGCACCTCGCAGACCTGGGATCAGCTGGCGCTGATGGTGAAGGCATCGGCAGAAGGCTCGGGCCTGGAATTCGAGGTCATCAAGCGCCTGCTCAAGCTCACCATCGACGTGGTGGTTCACATCAAGGCGCACGCCGGGCGCCGCTTCATCACCGGTATCGATTTCGATCCGACACGAGGGTTGGCTGCATGAACCCGTACATCGCTTCCCGGCTGTCGGCGCGCGCGCCTGCCGGCAAGGGCGTGGCCCATCGTGCGAATGATAGAAGGAGGATGGCATGCTGCCTGGACTGGAAATGATGGCCTGCGCCGATCTGGCTGTGCCTGCGGAAGTCATGCGCCATGTGGTCAACGTCGAGTCGTCGTTCAACCCCTTCGCCATCGGCGTAGTGGGTGGTCGGCTCGCTCGCCAGCCGAAGAACCTCGCCGAAGCGGTGTCCACCAGTCGCATGTTGGAGCGCGAGGGCTACAATTTTTCCCTCGGCATCGCGCAGGTAAACCGGTACAACCTCAATCGGCACGGTCTGGACAGCTACGAGAAGGCATTCAACGTGTGTCCGAACCTGCAGGCGGGTTCGCGCATCCTGGCCGAGTGCTATGCGCGCTCCGGTCAGGACTGGGGCAAGGCCTTCAGTTGCTATTACTCGGGAAATTTCACTACCGGCTTCCGTCACGGCTACGTGGACAAGGTAATGACGTCCTGGCGGGGTGTGGGCGGCCAGAACATGCAGGCCGTGGCAAGCACCGCCATTCCGGTCATCCGCAACGGCGTGCCCACCGGCACGACGACGACGTATCGTCGCGCTGTGCGCGATGAGGCGGCGGAACGCCTGGCGCGGCGGGTCGAGGAAGCCGCGCTTGCACGCGTGCTGCCGATGCCGGGTGCGGTCCAGAACGCGCCGCAGCCCCTTCCCGCGCCTGCAACGGCGCCTGCGCCAGCTGCTTTCGGCGGCGCGCGGGTTGCGGACGTGATGCCGGTCAATGACGCGCCGGTGCGCGTGCAGCCAATGGGCGCTGGCCCCAATGTCTGGCCCGGCGCAGGGCAGGCTGCACAGCCGGCCCCTGCAGCCACTCCAGGTTCCACCGGCGCAGCGGGGGGACCTGTCTCCGCCATGCCGGCAATCGCAGCGCCGCCGCGCGACGCTGCGCTGGTGTTCTAGCACCACGCCTCACAGGTTGCCCCCGCAGCCTGGCAATTCCGCAGTATCCCTTTCCATTCAACAGAAGAGACCCACCATGAAGCACGATGCCAACATCACCAACGCCCGCCGCACCGTTGCCGCCATTGCCATGGCCAGCCTGTGCATGCTGCCGCTCGTTGCCAGTGCCCAGGATCCGTCGGGCGCACAGTCCAGCGTGACCGGCTTCTTCACCAACCTCAATTCGCTGCTGAACATCGCGTCGATTGCCGTGGTGACCATCGCGGTGATCTTCGCCGGCTACCAGATCGCCTTCAACCACAAGCGCATCAGTGATGTGGCGCCGGTCCTGATCGGTGGCTTCCTGATCGGCGCCGCCGCACAGATCGCCAACATGCTGCTGCCGGACAACGTGGGCAACATCGGCAGCAATTCCAGCACGATCAGCGTCATGGGTCAGCTGCTGCAGTATGCGTAAGGACGCGCTCTTCCGCGGTTGCACGCGGCCGGCGATGTTCCTGGGGGTGCCTTACCTGCCCTTCGCGATCGCCGCTGGCTCGTGCCTGCTCATGGGCTTCTACTTCAACATGTACTACCTGCTGCTTCTGCCGGTGGTCATCATGGTGATGCGGCAGATGGCACGGCAGGACGAGATGATCTTCCGCATGCTGGGCCTGCGCTGGACGTTCCGGGCCAGGGTACGCAACATCAAGCATCACAATGGCATGTGGGTGTTCACCCCGAACAGCTACAGACCCACTCTCCAAGACACGAAGACGGATTAGCCCCATGCAGGCGCCAGACACCTCCATCGCCGATTTCATCCCGCTGTCTTCCCACGTGTCTCCGCACGTGGTGAAGACAACCGGTGGCGACTTCCTGATCGTCTGGCGCCTGGATGGGCTGCCGTTCGTTGGCCGCGAAGAGTGGGAGTTGGAGCACAAGCACAACACCTTCAACCGCATGCTGCAGACCCTGCGTGCGCCGGATTTCGTCAATGTCGCCTTCTGGGTGCACGACATCCGTCGCCGTGGCCGCGTGGATATCCGCAGCAAGTACGACCAGGTCTTCAACCAGCAGATGTCCGACGAGTACTACGATCGTCTCTCATCGCAGAAGATCATGCAGAACGAGCTGTACCTGACCATGATCTATCGCCCGATCATGGTGGGCAAGAAGTTCGTCGAACGCTCCAGTGACATCGGTCGCCTGCAATCCGAACAGGACCAGGCCATCAACAAGCTGATGGAGCTTGCCGGCAACGTGGAAGCGGTACTGAAGGACTACGCCCCGCACCGGCTGTCCATGTATGAAGCGGACAACGGCGTGGTGTTTTCCGAGGTGCTGACGTTCTTCGGCTATCTGCTCAACCGCATCGACGAGCCGGTACCGGTATTGCGCGCCTCGGTGAACGAGTACCTGCCGGTCTCGCGGCATATGTTCTCGGCCAAATCCGGTGACTACGTCATCAATACGCCCAATGGTCGCAATCACTACGGTGCCATCCTCAACATCAAGGAATACACCGACGGTACCTATCCAGGCATCCTCAACGGCTTGAAGTACCTGGATTTCGAGTACGTCATCACCCATTCCTTCAGCCCGATGGGGCGCCAGGATGCGTTGAAGGTGCTCGAGCGTACCAAGGGCATGATGATCTCCTCGGGTGACAAGGCCGTCAGCCAGATCTCCGAGATGGACCATGCCATGGACCAGGTCGCCTCGGGCAATTTCGTGCTGGGTGAATACCACTTCATCATGGCGCTGTACGCAGAAGACCAGAAAACGCTGTCGCAGAATCTGGCGACAACGCGGGCGGAGCTGTCCAATGCCGGTTTTATTTCGACCAAGGAAGACCTGGCAGTGTGCTCGTCGTTCTATTCGCAGCTGCCGGCCAACTGGAAGTACCGTACACGCCTGGCCAACGTCAGCTCGCTGAATTTCCTCGGGCTGTCGCCGCTGCACAATTTTGCTACCGGCAAGCGCGACAACAACCCCTGGGGTGAGTGCCTGACGGTGCTGCAGACCACCAATGGCCAGCCCTACTACTTCAATTTCCATGCCACCCACCCGGCTGAGAATTCGCTGGGTGAGAAGGCCATCGGCAACACCATGGTCATCGGCAAGTCCGGTACCGGCAAGACCGCGCTGATCAATTTCCTTCTCAGCCAGGTGCAGAAGTACGAACCGGCGCCGACCATCTTCTTCTTCGACAAGGATCGCGGTGCGGAGATCTTCGTGCGCGCCTGCGGTGGCAATTACCTGGCCCTGGACAACGGCAAGCCGACCGGCTTCAATCCGTTCCAGTGCGAGCGCAATGATGCCAATGTCCAGTTCCTGGGCGACTTGATCAAGGTGCTGGCCGGCAAGACCAGTTACACCGCGCGTGAGGAAGAGGATATCTTCCGCGCCGTGGAAAGCATGCTCGACATGCCGATGCACCTGCGTTCGATGTCCAACTTCCAGAAGAGTCTGCCCAATATGGGCGATGACGGCCTGTATGCGCGCCTGCGCAAGTGGACCGCCGGCAATACGCTGGGGTGGGTGTTCGACAATCCGACCGACATCATCGACCTGCAGCGCGCCAACATCATCGGCTTCGACTACACCGATGTGATCGACAACGTGGAAGTGCGTGTGCCGGTCATCAACTACCTGCTGCACCGGCTGGAAGAGCTGATCGACGGTCGTCCGCTGATCTACGTGATGGACGAGTTCTGGAAGATCCTCGACGGTGGCGGGGCGCTGAAGGAATTTGCCAAGAACAAGCAGAAGACCATCCGTAAACAGAACGGCCTGGGCATCTTCGCTACGCAGAGCCCGGAAGACGCGCTGGCCAGCGATATTTCCGCCGCGCTGATCGAGCAGACCGCCACGCTGATCCTGTTGCCCAATCCCAGTGCCTCCCGCGAGGATTACATGGAGGGCCTGAAACTGACCGAGGCGGAGTTCGAGGTCGTGGTCAGCCTCGATGAACGTTCGCGCAGCTTCCTGGTCAAGCAGGGCCATGGTTCTACCGTGTGCCAGTTGAACCTCCGCGGCATGGACGATGCACTGGCCGTGATCAGTGCCAGCACCGACAACATCGAAATTCTCGACAAGGTCCTGAACGATCAATCCCAGCGCCTGGAAGTGGATCGTGACGAGTTGACACCCGAGGAGTGGTTGCAGGCGTTCTACGAGAATCGCAAGGGATCTGGACGATCCGGCAACCGCAGCAGTGATACCCCTGGCCGCCGCGCTGTCCTGCGCTGAGCGGCGATCCCCCCGAACCAGACGAAGTGAAGAACAGCAGAGGTGAACCATGAACCAGCAAGGACATCGCCGTAACGATCGCCAGCCGAGCTTCGGCCATGCATGGAAGCAGACATTCGGTGCTTCCCTGGCCATGCCGCGCGCCAACAAATGGGTCATCCTTTCGCTGGCCATCGTCTCGTTGCTGGGAACCGGTGCCGCCATGGCGGCATGGCAGGTCAGCGACTCAAAGACCCAGGACCGGCTCAGGGACATCAACGGCAACATCGGCAGCAACGGCACCGTCACCGGGCGCCTGACCGAGGTGCGCGACCGCATTGGCAACAACGGCACGGTCACCGGCCAGCTCAACGACGTCAACCGAAAACTGCGTGTGGCTCCGCGTTCGAACACGACGACGCCGGAGATGATCGCGACGCCGTCCGGGGAGGAGGCGCTGAATGCGACCCAGCCGACATCGTTGAACATCGTCATGGACCAGCTTTGCACGGCAGGCGCAAGCACCACCCTCGGCCAGCAGCAGCAGCAGCTGTGCACGGCCGCTGCGCAGACCGAGCTGGCGCAGTATCGCTTCTCGATGCGCATGTTCGAGCGTGCACAGCAAAACTATGACCGACTCAAGCAGCTCGAGGATCGCAGGCGTGCGCTTACCGCCGACGACTACGCCAACGTCCAGTACAACACCAATGAACTACTGGCGCTGACGGCACTGATGGACAACGACCGTGATCGCTACCGGACATACATGTCTGCCTATGACGCCCGCGTCGCCCACATCCAGAATGCCCGTGCCGCACTGACGCGCAATGCGCTGAAGGGTAGCGGCAGCGTCAATGTGCCGACTGGTCTCAGCATCCCAGGCCTCTAAGGATCAGGAGTAGTTTGATGAACGGCATCGATCTGGGCCAATTCACACAGTGGGCATTCTTTGAAATCCTGCTCAACTTCATCAATGGGCGCATCGACAGTTTCCAGGCAGGACTCCTGACACGGACGATGGGTTGGGTCAGTGGTATTGCCTTGACTCTGCTTACCCTATGGGTACTGATGCAGGGTTTCCTGATCGTCACTGGCCGGAGCCGTGAGTCGCTCATGGGGTTGGTGGTGGGGTCGCTGCGCGCGTTTCTCATCGTGATCGCAGCCTCCTCGATGTCGTTTGCTGGCGTCAACTTGACCAACTTCCTCACCAGGACCCTGCCGAACGAGATTCATCGGGTCGTTGCTGACGATGATGGTGATGTTGAAGACTCGATTGACGACAACCTGCGGACGATGGGCCTGATCTTTGCGATGGTCGATGCCCTCCCTGTTGATGGCAGCGCTGAAAACGCTGAGGAGCAGAGGATGGTGACCAACCTGACCGGCATCGGCATCGCCGGCCCTTCGGTGATTGGCGGTGCCATGCTGCTGCTCTACAAGATCGCCCTGGTGTTGTTCGTGGGTTTCGGCCCCATCTTCATCCTGTGCCTGCTCTTCGACCAGACCAAGGAGCTGTTCAAGCGCTGGCTTCTGTATGGAATCGGGACCATGTTCTCGATGGCGGTGCTTTCCTTCATGGTATCGGTCGCTACGGCACTGGTCGCCCGTACCGCGATCGCCATGGTGACGGCCTATCTGCTGTCGGGCACGGACCTTTTTGGAGGCGCTGTTGGCTTCGGTGGTGGTTTGAAGTCTGCTGCCGTTCAGCAGGGTGGTGTTGGACTGCTCATGTCAGTCCTGATGGTCATGGCACCGCCGATCGCGGCAATGTTCTTCAACGGTACGCTGGGTCAGTTCGTGGCCAACTCGAGCTTCGGCAACGTGGGTCGTAACAGCAGTGGTCAGAAGTCGGACTTCCAGCAGGATTGGGTGCAGAAAGACCCTTCAACCGGCACAAGTAGGACTCGTACATGACTATGATGATTAGGATTCTCCTCGCCTCCTGCATGCTGCTCCCGATGGTTGCATCCGGGCAGCAGCCCGGCACGCCCCAATACAACAGCGTCTTTCTGCCCGGGCATGGAGCGGGTGATACAGCACGATCTTCCGTCAACCGGTGGGGGGGCTGGGCGAGAGGGAGCGATCAGAAGACATTGGGCTGGACTGTCTCAGGGCGAAGCGAGCAGGAGGCCCGCGCCTTGGCGGTATCTGATTGCGAGGCACGCGGGGGCAACAATTGTGCAGTCGTTAAGACGTTCGTGAACGCCTGCGCCGCCATTGCGGCCGGACCGACGGATCGTTGGGCTGAAATCTCACCCAAGAGTCTTCGCCAAGCTCGCCGGGGAGCACTTGAGGCGTGCGGTCCTGACTGCAAGATCATTTTCGAAGGATGCGCGCGTACTTGATAGACCAACGCGAACTGGCAGGGCTGGGCAGGTCCTTGGCTTTGGCCAGACAGATTCACGATGGAAGTGTCGTTGAATACGGCATCGCGTCGTGAAGCCGCAAGGAAGAGAGCCTTGAAGAGGTGTGGTGAACAGTGCCGCGTCGTCAAGGAAGTCTGCTCAGTACGCGATTGATATGAGATGGGCCGAGTCGTCACTGGGGCCAGTGGCGACCATCGGTCGAGTGCAAGGACCGGGTTGATGAGTGGTCGGCAGCGATTCCTGACCGCAATCGCCGGAATGCTGGATCATCTTTTGCCCTGCTCATCTGGGGTATTGCATCAGAGCGACAGCTTGGCCCCCCGTTGCGCCAGTCCCGTAAGACAACAGGTGGGGTGGGGGCAGGAATGGGTTCAGAAGCCGCGTCAGAATGCCGGCATAAACTCCACGAGTGACGTATGACTTCGTCGTATCGAATTTTGATCGCCACAACCCTGTTGCTGCCAATGCTGGCGCTTGCGCAAGAAGCTGGTACCCCCCAGTACAACAGCGTTTTTCTGCCGGCGCATGGGGCTGGTGATACCAGGAGGGTCCTCCCGGACAGGTGGGGCGCGTGGGCCAGGGGAGACGATCGGACACTGGGCTGGACTTTCTCGGGCAGGACAAGGGAGGAGGCTGGCCAGCTTGCGATCGCCGACTGCACCGCACGTGGTTCGCGGAATTGCAGGGTGTTGGAGGCCTTTGCTAATGCCTGCGCTGCAATTGCAGCCGGTCCAGACGATCGCAGGTTCTACATTTCGCCGAAGAGCCAGCGGGCCGCTCGGCGGGAGGCGCTTAAGGCTTGCGGCCCCGACTGCAAGATCGTTTTCGAAGGATGTGCGATGCCATGAAGGCCGGGTGCTGGGCTTTATGGGCCAGAAGTCCGACTTCCAGCAGGATTGGGTAGATAAGGGTCAGAGGAATAAATTATGAAATGCTTCGGACCGGCGCTGGCTCTGATGGCTTACTTCATGACGTCAACGTCCTTTGCACAACAACCTGGCACCCCTCAGTACAATTCGGTTCTCCTGCCTGCCCACGGGGCGGGAGATACCCGGCAGCCCCCGAGGAAGTGGGGAGCCGTTGCAAGGGGAGATGATCTTCAGCTCGGTTGGTCAGTCAATGGAGACTCTGAGGATCAGGCGGGCAATCTTGCCGTCCAGGATTGCTTGGCCCGCGGATCGCGCAACTGTCAGGTTGTGAATACGTTCTCCAATTCCTGTGCAGTGGTAGTGGTCGGGCAGTCGGACCGCAACTTCCTGTCGCTGCCACGCCGCTCCCTTGACAAAGTGCGGAAGACTGCGCTCAAGGAGTGCGGCCCTGAATGCCGCGTGATGTTCGAAGGATGTGCTCTGCCTTGAGCCTGGACTTCTGGCAGAACCGATGAGGACGAGTGCGCATAAGTGATCAGCTGGTTTCCATAGGGTGATGCGAATCAGCAGCCGAGTAGCTCACCTTTTCACGCAGGCTCCTTGTGGGGGACTCGCCTCACAAGGAGCAGTACCCATCCTGGCCGAAACCGATTGAGGGTATTTGACAGTCGCATGCGGCAGCGATTGTTGCGGTTCCTTCGTGATGACTCTCCATGCCAGTTCGCTATCGGTATGGGCTCGCTTATCTCGGGAGTATCGAAATGAGACAGGCAATTGGGGGCGTTGTATTCCTTGGCCTCTTGGCAGTAGGAAATGCCGGAGCTCAGGAAACGATGAGTCGAGCCGCACAAGGCGTGGGCTTGAGTCCTAACGGTCCCCATCCCCAGAGTGGACTTCGGCTTCGCTATCCCTGGGGCAGCATCGCGACAGGCAAGAATGATGTGTCTGGATGGTCCTTTGATGCCAGGAGCGAAGATGAGGCGGATCGCTTGGCGATTGAGTCCTGTGAGCAAGCCGGCGGCATTGATTGCAAGGCCAGGGTCTCGGTGCAGGGGCGCTGCGCGGTGGTTGTGCATGGGCCAAGTAGAGTTACGACAGATGTGGCATTCAATACGGCATCGCGTCGTGAAGCTGCAAAAGACAGAGCCTTGAAGAGGTGTGGTGAACAGTGCTGGGTCGTCAAGGAAATCTGCTCAGTACGCGATTGATATGAGATGGCAGAATTGCCACTGGGCCAGTGGCGACCATGGGTCGAATGTCAGGACCGGGTTGATGAGTGGCCGGCAGCGATTCCTGACCGCAATCGCCGGAATGCTGCATCATCTTTTGCCCTGCTGATCTGGGGCGTTGCATCAGAGCGACAGCTTGGCCCCTTGTTGCGCCAGTCCGGTAAGACAACAGGTGGGGCAGGAATGCGTTCAGAAGCCGCGTCAGAATGCCGGCATAACATCCACGAGTGACGTATGACTTCGTCGTATCGAATTTTGATTGCCACAACCCTGTTGCTGCCAATGCTGGCGCTTGCGCAAGAAGCTGGTACCCCCCAGTACAACAGCGTTTTTCTGCCGGCGCATGGGGCTGGTGATACCAGGCGGGCTCCACCGGATGGATGGGGGGCGTGGGCGAGAGGAGACGATAAGACACTGGGCTGGACCTTCTCGGGCAGAACAGAGGAGGAAGCGCGCCAACTCGCGCTCGCCGACTGCATTGCACGCGGGTCGCAGAATTGCCAAGTGGTGAAGACGTTCGGCAATGCCTGCGCTGCAGTTGCGGCCGGCCCAAATGCTCGCAAGTATTACATTACGCCGAAGAGCCAGCGGGCCGCTCGGCGGGAGGCGCTTAGGACCTGTGGCCCCGACTGCAAGATCGTGTTTGAAGGATGCGCGGGTCTTTGATAGACCTACGCGAACTGGCAGGGCTGGGCAGGCCCTTGGCTTTGGCCAGACAGATTCACGATGGAAGTGCCGTTGAATACGGCATCGCGTCGTGAAGCCGTACGGAAGAGAGCAGTTCGCGATCGGTATGGGCTCGGTTATCTCGGGAGTATCGAAATGAGACAGGTAATTGGGGTCGTTGTATTCCTTGGCCTCTTGGCAGTAGGAAATGCCGGTGCTCAGGAAGCGATGAGTCGAGCTGCACAAGGCGTGGGCTTGAGTCCCAATGATCCAAATCCTCGGAACGGGCCGCGCCCTCACCATCCATGGGGCAGCATCGCGACAGGCAAGAATGATGTGTCTGGATGGTCCTTTGATGCCAGGAGCGAAGACGAGGCGGATCGCTTGGCGATTCAATCCTGTGAGCAGGCCGGCGGCATTGATTGCAAGGCCAGGGCCTCGGTGGCTGGGCGGTGTGCGGTGGTTGTGCATGGGCCAGACATATTCACGATGGAAGTGTCGTTGAATACGGCATCGCGTCGTGAAGCTGCAAAAGACAGAGCGTTGAAGAGGTGTGGTGAACAGTGCTGGGTCGTCAAGGAAATCTGCTCAGTACGCGATTGATATGAGATGGCAGAATTGCCACTGGGCCAGTGGCGACCATGGGTCGAATGTTAGGACCGGGTTGATGAGTGGCCGGCAGCGATTCCTGACCGCAATCGCCGGAATACTGCATCATCTTTTGCCCTGCTGATCTGGGGCGGCCTGCATGCGAGCAGGTGTCGTTCCACGCGATAGGCTGCAAGCGTGCCGAGTAAGGTTTGTTAGGTATGCGTGAAAATGCGATGTAGCGCACTTTCGCAACTTTTTCTTGACGCATGCGGCCCTTGGGGGCTGCTAAAATCCAGACGGAAGTGCGCCGGATTGGCGCTTGGAGAGGCACATGGCTGTGTATTCCCGGGACGGATGTGAAGCATGAGTACATTCGCTGAAACAGGCGAAGAAGGCTTGATGGCGGGCGTGGCTGCATGCGCCCCGTGTTCAAGGGGGCTTCCTTGAGCGCTATGCCACGGCCTAACACCGCGCCGGTCAAGGCGCGTATCGCCTCCGCATCCCGTTCGCGCAGCACCCGCTGGGTCATATCCCTGCTTGCCTGCGCCGCCTACCTGCCTCTGACCGCCTGTGGCGGCCCGTACCGAGCTGATACCCCTATGAATGCCACTGCCGCGGACACCCGCGCCACCCCGCCGCTGCGCACGCTGAATCCGAACCCGCGGCGCGCCTACGAAATCCGCGTGACACTGGCCAATGCACCGGGCCCGTTCGCGGTGGTCGAAGGAACCGCCCAGTTCGACGTCATCAACGCGGCACAGTGCGGCAAGCTCCAGCCGCTCTCGGGGGCGGTACCGAGCATCGCCAGCCACGAACCTTTCGTGCTGTCGCGGGTGTCGGACACCGAGTACGTGGGCACCATCCATGCCGATGCCATCCTGGACCAGGACTACTACGGCCGCGGTGTCTGCCGCTGGGCCCTGACCGAAGCGCGGGTCAGTCTGCGCGCGCATGCCGGCCAGGCCGGCACCCGTTTCGTGGCGGGCCTGGAGGCACAGCGCGTGATCGCGGCCGGCAGCAATACCCGCTATTTCTGGAAGGGCTACTACCCGAGCTACGAGCAGAGGGAATTCGGCGATTTCGGTAGCGAGGACATAGAGACGGTGTCTGCGGACAAGCGCGATGAGTTCTTCACCATCACGTTGTCGGCCCGCGAGGCGACGCCGTGACCGTCACCACGCGGGATTACGCCAACCTCGCCGACCATGTCTATGAAGACAGGGACGCTGGCCGGCCGGCCGACAAGGATGCGAAGGTGTCCCTCAACGGCACCGACTACCGTGTCGTCGAACATGTCGACAACCCGCGAACCGGCTACCAGGGCACCATCTACCAGAAGCTTGATGGCGGCGACCTGATCGTCTCCCATCGCGGCACCGAGGAGATCTGGAAAGATGCGGTCATCGCCGACGGTGCCATGGTGGTGGGGCGGACCAATCCACAGGCCGAAGATGCCATTGCGCTGACCCGCAAGGCGCTTGAAGAGGCGCAAACGATGGGCGTCCGGCCGGGCAGGTCCACGCCGGAGGTCAGTGTCACCGGCCACTCGCTGGGCGGCACGCTGGCCCAGGTGACGGCGCATCATTTCGACCTGCGCGGTGAGACGTTCAATGCCTACGGTGCGGCCAGCCTGGATAGAGGCATCGGTCCTGGCCCGAATGATCGTGTGCTCAATCATGTTCTGGCCACCGACGTGGTCAGTGCAGCCAGTCCGCACTATGGCGAGGTGATCACCTACGCCAAGGAAAAGGAAATCGACGTCCTGCATCAGTCCGGCTATTTCGAAAACCGGTTTTCGGACCTGCTGGTTCCCGACGTTCCGATCGCAGCGGCAGCGCGATCATTCAGCGCGCACAAAATGAGCAACTTCATGCCCACCGACTCCGACGGTACGCCGCACGTGTCGGTACTCGACGATCCGCAGGCGCGCGGGCGCGCGGACGAGCATTCACGCATGATTGCCGACTATCGCGGCGATGTGATGAACATCCGTCGCGGTGTGACCTTCGTTGCCGGAGGACCGGTCGGCTGGGTACGGGATGGCGTCGACCATTTCCGCGACCCAGTACCGGCGGGCGAGCCGGCCGCACGCGAGGCGCGCGAGGCGGCAGCCAAGGCGGATAAATCGCCTGTCGCGTCGGTTTCGGCCGATTCGTCGATCACGTTCAATGCGCCCGGCAATGTCGCCCGCCAGGATCCGTATGTCACCCAGCTGCTCGACGCGGCACGTGCTGGTGATCCGGACGGTGTGCGGGTGGCAACGCAGGACCTGTATGCGTCTCCGATGGGACGCATGTGGCAGCAACAGGTTGACCAGCAGGTGCAGCACCTCAACCAGCGCGACGCGTTGCAGCAGCAGACCCCGGCCGTTCGGCAGCCAGCACCGGAGCAGATGGGGATGGCACATGGTGGCTGATCGCTCTCTGCCCGCGCCTGCCGATGCGTACGAAGCGCCCCCGAATGCGGAACACCTGGAGGACGAATGAACATCAATCACACGGCACTTGCATCGCTGCTGGCACTTACGCTTGCCGCTTGCGGTGGCAACGCCTCCGATGCGGGCGCAAAAGGAACAGCGGCGGCCCCCGATGCCGCATCGACCGCCGCCGAACATGACAAGGACTCTGCAATGACTGCACTCAAACCCCCTTCAGCAGACAGCGTGCTGTACGTGATCTATCAGCGTGACGGCGATGGTGCGGTCAGCTACAAGGTCGATGGTGGCGCCATCGTCAGTTACTGGTATGGCCAGGCGTTCGATCTGAAGGGCAAGCATTACTTCACTGGCTTCACCAGCAGGACCGAGGGCGAGGAAGGCCCCGATGCCGAAGCCGGAATGATGGAACCGGGCAATGTGGCGATCGGTCAGGCCACCTTCGTCCAGGGCGGTACCGCCGATGCGCCAACCTGGGTGCAGCTGGACACCGACGGCTATGTCGGCGAGTTCGGCCGCAACGACCAGTCGGAGCCGCTGGATACCGGGCGCAAGGCGCAGACCCACGCGCTGGACGATGGCCGCATGCTGCTGGCCGTGCCCACCCGTGATTTCACTGAGGGCGTGGCGATGTTCGGCTATGCCATCTTCCTGTTCGACCCGGACAACGTGGACAAGCTGTCGTTCCGCCGCTGGGGTTACCTCGGCAGCATCCATGCCGGCGACGACAACTCGGCCTCCTGTGAGGACGGCGCCGTGACGCCGTGTGCCGTCAGTACCGGTACGCTCGCCTTCGGCGCTGTCTCCGGTGGCCTGCCGACGCTCACTGTGAGCCTGTCGGGCAAAACCATCGACGGCCCGGGCAAGCTGCGTGAGCTCGGCCCGGCCGACACCCTGACCTACACTTTCAATGCGGACAAAGAGCGCTATATGCCCTGAGTCCGCTTCATCGGTTGACCGCCCTGTACATGACTCAAGGATCGAGTCCGGTTGACGTCCAGCGGCCCGCATGGGCCGCACTTCACCTGAGGAGCCAAAGATGGCCAGTACCCACGATCGTAAAGAAGTTCTCGACATCATCGAAAAGCAGGCAGAGCGCAGCGGCATCCCCCGCGAAGATTTCCTGCGGTTTGCCTATATCGAGACCGGCGGCAACTTCAACCCGGATGCCAACAACACCAAGAGCGGTGCCAAGGGCCTGTTCCAGTTCGTGCCGACCACGGCCAAGGAATTCGGGCTGACCGGCCACGAATTCGACCCCGCCGCGAATACCCGCGCCGCGGCCGACCTGTACGAGCGCAACCGCGACCAGATCGTCGACCGTTCGGAAAAGACCGGTCGCCCGTTCCTGTCTGGTTCCGCTGAACCCAACGGCATGGACATGTACCTGGCGCACCAGCAGGGTGGCGGCGGTTATGCGTCCATCCAGAGCGCCATCGCCACCGGTGAGTTCTCGCGCGATGACACCCGCAAGAACCTGGTGAACAACATCAGTTCGCGCGATTTCGAGCGTGTGACCGGCCAGCCCTACGAGTCGATCAGCGGCATGAACGACCGCGATCTGGCGAGCTCGTTCACCCAGTATTGGCAGGGCAAGTATTCGGCCATCGAGATCGCCGACCGTGGCATTACCGCCAGTGCGTCGCTGCCTGGCGCGCAGTCGCGTCTGTCGGCGCTGGCCGATGGCGTGCTGCAGCGCGGTGAGCGTGGCGATGACGTGCGCTCCATGCAGGAATCGTTGAACCAGCTGGGCGCCCGCGATGGGCAGGGCAATACCCTGGAAACCAACAGCGGCATCTACGGCAAGAATACCCAGGAGGCAGTGCGTGGTTTCCAGCAGGCCAACTCGCTGGAGGTGACCGGGCGTGCCGACGAGGCAACCCGTGACGCCATCAAGGCCCAGTTGGCACTGCCGGAGAATCAGCGCAATTCCATCGAGCGCCCGGCACCACAGGCGCGAGGCGAGGGGGCAACCTGGCCGGCGCCGGGCAACGACCAGATCAACGCCGCAGACAAGGCGGGCGAAGGTCGCGGCGAGTTCGGTACCCGCCGCAGTGGCGGGCGCACGCATGGCGGTGTGGATATCCAGGGCGAGGTCGGCGATCCGATCGTGGCCTTCGGCGGCGGTCGCGTCACCGTTACGCCGAACAATGGTGCGGCCGGCAACACCGTGCGCATCACCCACGACGACGGTTCGATGACCAAGTATTTCCACATGGACGAGATCTCGGTCCGCAACAACCAGCGCATCGAAGCCGGGGAGCCGATCGGCACCATGGGGCGTACCGGCAACACGCCCAAGCATGGCGATACCCACCTGCACTTCGAACTGTGGCGTGATGGCCGCAAGGTCGATCCGCTGCCGGAACTGCGCGGTGCCGAACATGGTGCCGGACATTCGGGGAAGGCAACGGGGGAGCAGACACTGCGTGCCGGCGCCAAGGGACCGGCGGTGGCCGAGCTGCAGGAACAGCTGGGTCGGCTTGGCTACAAGGATGCGCAGGGCAACCCGCTGGCACGCGACGGCGTGTTCGGCGATGCCACCCGCCATGCGGTCGAGGACATGCAGCGGGCTGAGGGGTTGAAGGTGGACGGCGTGGTCGGTCCGCAGTCGCGCGCTGCGCTGCAGTCCCATGCCCACGAGCGCGGTGACGGGGCGCCCAGCAAGCCGGCTGATGCCGCGCAGGAATCGGGCAGCTTCGTCGAGCGCATGTTCAATGCCGCGCGTAGTGGTGATGGGGCGTCGGTGCAGAAGGCAATTACCGATTTCACTTCGACGCTGAGCCAGCCCTGGGCCCAGCAGGCGCAGGAACCCGCTGCACAGACCCAGGCGCAGGATGCGGCCCGCAATTCGGGTGACCCGCAACGCTGAGCTGAAGGCTGAAAGGAAGGCGTGCGGGACCGCAGATGCGGCCCCGCACGCCGACAACGAACGATTCACGATCCCCGCCGGCGGACGCGGCGGGCCTTAAGGACAACCGATGAGAACCTCGCTGAAGCTCTGCCTGGGCGTGCTGGTGCTGCTGACCTTCAAATTGAATGCCCAGTCGGACGAGTATTACGCGCCAATCTTCTATCGCGACAATGATCCATTTGTGTTCTGCACAAAGGGGCAGGATCCACAGAAGAATCCTGACGCTTGCTGGAAGCCGATGCCACCCTATACGGGACAGTTCATGATGATGCCCCACTGCGACCCGCCCAATCCGTATGGGCAGCCATGGGATAACGACGATACGGTGTCGTTTGCCCAGTATCAGGCAACCTGCGGAAGGGCAGGGCCGGATGGGGGCCGTTGGGAAGGCAGTGGCCGCCCCGAGATGTCGCCCTACCGCCATTGAACCCGCTGCTGCGCAGGCCAACCGCCACCTGAAGCGCCCTTCCAGCCGCCGCGGCTGATGCTGCTACACTAGCCCGCGCCGGTTCGCCGGTACACAAACGTCTTCAGGGCGGGGTGCAATTCCCCACCGGCGGTAGGTGCGCAAGCACGAGCCCGCGAGCGCCCCGGCCTTACCGTCGGGGGTCAGCAGATCCGGTCCAATGCCGGAGCCGACGGTCATAGTCCGGATGAAAGAAGACGGTGCCACAGGGCCTTTGCGGCCCTGCGCCCGCCTGTTTGCCTTGCGGCGTTTTTCGCTCACTTTTCGCGGAGAACGTTACTTGTTTACTGGAATCATCGAAGGCGTCGGCCGTCTGGCCGCTCGCGAATCCATCGGCGGCGATGTCCGCTTCACTTTCAATGTCGGGAACCTGCCGTTCGACAACGTGCAGATGGGCGAGAGCATCGCCATCAACGGCGTCTGCCTCACCGTCATCGCGTTCGACGCCGGCAGCTTCCAGGCCGATGCATCCACCGAGACCCTGGGCCTGACCACGCTGGGCCAGCTGGCCGAAGGCGCCGTCATCAACCTCGAACGTGCCATGCGCCCGACCGACCGCCTTGGCGGCCATCTGGTCAGCGGCCACGTCGACGGCCTCGGCCAGGTGCTGTCCATCCACGAAGATGCCCGTGCCCAGCGTTGGCGTTTCGCCGCGCCGGCCGCACTGCGCCGCTACATCGCCAAGAAGGGCTCGATCTGCGTGGACGGCGTCAGCCTCACCGTCAACGAAGTGGACGACGAAGGCTTTGAAGTCGCGCTGATCCCGCACACCGTGGCCAATACCGCGTTCTCCGCCACCGGTGTGGGCAGCGCGATCAATCTTGAAATCGACCTGGTCGCTCGTTATGTCGAGCGGCTGATCAGTGTGCCGACCAACGGTCAGCACGCACAGGGAGATGCACCATGAACTTCGCCCCCATCCCCGACATCCTGGAAGACATCCGCCTCGGCCGCATGGTGGTCATCGTCGATGACGAAGACCGCGAGAACGAAGGCGACCTGATCATGGCGGCCGAGCTGGTCAAGGCCAGCGACATCAACTTCATGGTTACCCATGGCCGCGGCCTGGTGTGCCTGCCGTTGACCCGTACCCGTGCTGCCGACCTCGGCCTGGCGCCGATGGTGCAGGCCAATACCGCGCAGTTCCAGACCAACTTCACCGTCAGCATCGAAGCGGCGGAAGGCGTCACCACCGGCATTTCCGCCCACGACCGCGCACACACCATCCGCACTGCGGTGAAGCCCAACGCCAAGCCGGCCGACCTGCACCAGCCGGGCCACATCTTCCCGCTGATCGCCCAGCCCGGTGGCGTGTTGACCCGCGCCGGCCACACCGAAGCCGGCGTCGACCTGGCCATGCTGGCCGGGCTGGAACCGGCCGGCGTGCTGGTGGAGATCCTCAACCCGGACGGCAGCATGGCGCGTCGCCCGGAGCTGGAAGTGTTCGCCCGCGAGCACGGCCTGAAGATGGGTTCCATCGCCGATCTGATCGCCTACCGCCTGGCCACCGAAAAGACCGTCGAGCGCGTCGATGAGCGCGAGATCGAGACCGAATTCGGTCCGTTCAAGCTGGTCACCTACCGCGACCGCATCGCCCACGACCTGCATTTCGCCCTGGTCCGTGGCACCCCGGATGCCAACACCCCGACCCTGGTGCGCGTGCAGGTGGAAAACCCGCTGGCCGACCTGCTGCACTGGCGTCGCGACGACTTCGGCGTGGCCGCCACCGATGCTCTGCGTGCCATCGATGCCGAGGGCAGTGGCGTGATGGTGGTGTTGCAGGCCCCGCGCGACGGCGAAGGCCTGCTGGCCCGCCTGCGCCAGCAGCCGGCACCGGTGGTGCCGGGCAAGGACAAGGACGTGAGCCAGTGGCGCCGCAACGGTGCCGGTGCGCAGATCCTGTCCGACCTGGGCCTGGGCAAGCTGCGCGTACTGGGCACCCCGCGCCGCCAGATCGGCCTGGCCGGGTACGGCCTGGAAGTGGTGGAGACGGTGACCCCGTAACGCGCCCGCTGCGCTCGCCGGGCATGGCCCGGCGCTACCCCGGCGCCCCGTAATCCGGTAGCGCCGGGCCATGCCCGGCGGGTCCCCCGGGCCCCCGCCAGCCACGGCCGGGGCCCATCCACGGTAGAATTACCCCTTAATCGAATCCCAAGCCGCATATGAGCCACTACGAAGGCGATCTTCGCACTCCCGAATCGGCGCGCTTCGCCATCCTGGCCAGCCGCTGGAATGCCCGCATCACCGACGTGCTGGTCGCTGGCGCCCGCCAGAGCCTGGCCGGCAACGGCATTGCCGAAGCCAGCATCGACGTGATCCGCGTGCCGGGTGCCTGGGAACTGCCGCTGGTTGCCGCGCGCCTGGCCGCCGCCCACGAACACGCCGCCATCCTCACCCTGGGCTGCGTGATCCGTGGCGACACCCGCCACTACGAACACGTGGCCGACCGTTGTGCTGAAGGCCTGATGCGCGTGCAGCTGGACTTCGGCGTGCCGGTGCTGAACGGCGTGCTGGCAGTGGAACGTGTGGAAGACGCCGAGGCCCGCGCAGGCGGCAGCCACGGCAACAAGGGCGAGGAAGTCGCACTCGCCGCATTGGAAATGGTCAACCTTCTGGAGCAGCTGCCATGAACAAGAACACCCAGGGCAAGCCCTCCGGTAAACCCGTCCGCCGCGACGGCATCGATCCGGTGCTGCGCTCGCGCGCGCGCCGTCGTGCCGTGCAGGCCATCTACGCCTGGCAGATCTCCGGTGGCAACGGCCAGTCGCTGATTGCCCAGTTCGCCCACGAGCAGGCCCGTGAAATCGCCGACCTGGCGTACTTCGAAGCGCTGTTGCATGGCGTGCTCGACAACCGTCGCGACATCGACGAAGCCTTCGGCCCGTACCTTGACCGCAGCATCGACGAAGTGGACGCGATCGAACGCGCCGTGCTGCGCCTGGCCGGTTACGAGCTGCGTTACCGCCTGGACGTGCCGTACCGCGTGGTCATCAACGAAGCCATCGAATCGGCCAAGCGCTTCGGTTCCGAACATGGCCACACCTACGTCAACGGCGTGCTGGATCGTGCCGCCGTGGAATGGCGCAAGGTCGAATCGGGTCACTGACCCGGTTTCTGTAGAGCCGAGCCATGCTCGGCTCACCGTGCAGCGCACGGTTGCGTCCGGCAGTGCGGCGCGTGATCGAACTGCAGCCGAGCATGGCTCGGCTCTACAAGAAAGCAGAACGCCCCATGTCCCTGGCCGAATTCACCCTCATCGACCGCATCCGCGCCCGCACCGTCGAGCGCGACGACATCGTGCTCGGCATCGGCGATGACGCTGCACTGCTGCAGCCGCGCCCGAACGAACAGCTGGTGGTCACCGCCGACACGCTCAACAGCGGCGTGCATTTCCCGGCCGAAACCCCGGCGTTCGACATCGGCTGGAAGACGCTGGCCGTCAACCTGTCCGACCTCGCCGCGATGGGCGCGCGCCCGGCGTGGTGCACGCTGGCACTGTCATTGCCCGAGGCCAGCGAAGACTGGATCGATGCGTTCGCCGACGGTTTCTTCGCACTGGCCGACCAGCACGACATCGCGCTGATTGGTGGCGACACCACGCGCGGCCCGCTGTCGCTGTCGGTCACCGCGATGGGGCAGGTCTCACGCGGCCAGGCGCTGCGTCGTGATCGCGCACAGATTGGCGATGACATCTGGGTCAGCGGCACCCTCGGCGACGCTGCCGGCGCGCTGCGGCTGTGGCAGCAGGGTGCATTGAACGTGACCGCCGCCACGCTGCTGGCCGACTACGAAACCCTGCGCCTGCGCCTGCTGCGTCCCACCCCGCGCGTCACCCTCGGCCTGCGCCTGCGTGCATTCGCGCATGCCGCCGTGGATATCTCCGATGGGTTGCTGGCCGACCTTGGCCACATCGCTGCACGCAGCGGTGTGCGCGCCGAAGTCGATGCCGACGCGTTGCCGATGTCAGCGGCGCTGCGCGAACTGCTGGGCCGCGATGCTGCACGTGAGTGCGCGTTGCACGGCGGCGACGATTACGAACTGTGCTTCACCGCCGCCGCCGACCAGCGCGACGCGCTGCACTTCGTCGCCGAATCGCTGGATCTGCCGATCACCCGCATCGGCCGCATCATGGAAGGGCAGGGCGTGCATACCGAAGGCCACGACGGCCCGAGCGGGTACGAGCACTTCGCCGGCTGAGCACGCGGGTCATGCCTGCTGTTGCGCGGCAACCTGGCGTTCGATGCTCGCCTCGATCAACGCGACAGCCTCAATGACTGTCGCCTTTGACGCCGTATCTGTCACAGCGGTGCTACGCAGGGCCTGTTCGGCCTGTTGGCAGCTGCGCGCCGCCTGGGTCTCTCCCAGAAATGCCAACGCGCCGGCAAAGCTGTGCAGTAGATCGATCATGGCTGGTGCATCGGCGCTGTCCAGCGCTTGGCTCAACAGCGTGTAATCATGATGCGCGGTCTGCAGGAATGCCTCGCGCATCTGCCGCTGAACCGCCTCGCTCACCACCGGGGGTAACGGTGGCCGGGCCGAGCGATCAAGGTCGAATCCATGCAGCGCGGCCTCCAGCGAGGCCAGGTCGAGCGGCTTCAGCAGCAGCGTGGTCATGCCTGCCTCGCGTACGCGTTGCGCGTCCTCGGGCATTGCATTGGCGGTGAGCGCCACGATGGGAATGTAGGGATCGTCCGCACGCAGCTTCCGGGCCAGCCCGTATCCGTCCAGGCGTGGCATGTTCAGATCGGTCAGCACGATATCGAACCGACCCTCGCGCCAGCGCTGCCACGCCTCGTCGCCATCGGCCGCGAGGGTGACCTGCCAGCCGAGTGCGTGCAGCTGCCCCAGCGTCACGTCACGGCTGATCACGCTGTCATCCACCAGCAATGCGTGGCCGCGCGAGGGATGCGCGCGCTCGACAGGCGCCGGCCGTGGCGGCGCTTCTGCCACGGCCGTGGTCCGGCGTGCCGGAATGTCCACGTGGAAAACGCTGCCGGTGCCCGGGGTGCTGCGCACGCCGAGGGTGCCGCCCAGCAATTCGGTGAAGCGCTGGCACAAGGCCAGCCCCAGGCCGCTGCCGCCGTGCTGCCGTGCCGAGCCGGCACCGACCTGCACGAACGGCTTGAACAGGTCGGTCTGCGCCTCGGCATCGATGCCCGGGCCCGTATCGCGAACCTCCACGTGCAGCCATTCCGTGCCATCAGGCCGCACCGAGGCATCAACGCTGACTGCCACCATTCCCGATGCCGTGAACTTCACCGCATTGCCAACCAGGTTGTTGATCACCTGCGCAAAGCGGCCTGCGTCGGCCACGTAGGCCGGTCCCAGCGCATCGCCCGTGTGCAGCTCCAGGCGCAGGCCCTTCGCGCTGGCCTGTGGTTCGAACAGTGTCGCAGTCTGCTGCAGCAGCGCACGCGGATCGAAAGGTGCGGGCTCCAGCGTCATCAGCCCGGCTTCGATGCGGGAAAGGTCCAGGGTGTCGTTCACCAGCCCTTGCAGCACATCAGCGGCGCTGCGCGCGCGCGTGACATGCGCGTGCGACGCCGGTGGCATGGTCTGGTGCGCAAGCAGTTCAAGATGACCGAGCACGCCGCTCAAGGGGGTGCGGATTTCATGGCTGATCATCGCCACGAAGGCGGTCTTGGCCTGGTCCGCGGCCTCGGCATCGTGCTGGGCTTGTTCGGCATGCCGCCGTGCATCCAGCAGGCGCTGCTGGGTTTCCTTCTGTGCGGTCACATCGGTCACCGCGCAGACCCAGATCGCCCGCCGCTGGTAGCGCGAGGCGGCCACGATGGACTGCAGGTAGCGCGGGGGGCCTTGCTCATCCGAGGAGGGCGCGTCGAACAGCTGCCCGTGTACCTGGCCGTCAACGCGTTGCACCAGGCGGCCGACCAGCACGTCCATCAGGTTGCCGGCGGTGTCGCCGATCAGCTGCTCCAGTGCCTGGTTATGCAGGATCAACTGCCCGTTCTGCTGGTCGAGCAGGCACAGGCCGACCGGCGAGGTTTCGATCAAGGTGCGGCTCAGCGCTTCGCTTTCATGCACCCGTGCGGCTTCCTCCAGCGCCGGCCGCAGCACGCGCCGGTCGACCAGCAGCAACAGCGTCCACAGCGCGGCCAGCAACGCTGCCAGGGCCAGCCCACCGCCGAGCAGATAGATCCGCTGCGCCGCCCAGATGTCGCTCCAGCGGTAGAGTCGCAGCAGCGTCCAGTCGATGCCATGCAATGGTGCGGACACCACGAAGGCACGGCCGTCAGGCCGTGCCAACATCGTGGGCCGGGGCGACGGCACGGCCTGCGGCGCAGGACCAGAAATCGTGCCGTCCGAAAAGCTGCGCAGAACGTCGTTTCCGCGCCCGTCGACCACCTTCCACATGCCCGGGCTGGCCTCCTCCAACCGCTCACGCAGGCCTTGCAGAGGTTCAAACGTCAGCCGGTTGATGAAGGGGATGCCGTTGCTGCGCAGGCGCATCTGGGTGACCAGTGCATCCTCACCGGTGAAAGGATTGCGGCCGAAGTAGGCGCGCAGCCGGCCGCTATCCAGTTGAAGCTCGGAGTCCGCACCCGCCGACTGCCAGCCCGCATCGGCGGTCTGGGCCAGCGCGGCCAGCGCCTGCTCCCGGGTCTGCACCTTCAGGGTCTGCAGCAGCTGCGCTTCATCGTGCAGCCCGGCAACCGCAAACAGGCGCCCTTCCGGTTCGAAGGCGAAGGAGATCAGCGAGGTGGGCGAATCCTGCGCCGCCACGGTGGCGGCCATGTACGCCGAATAGGTCTGCACCATGCCCAGGTACGACGCTTCCGCCTGGGGCGGGAGTCGCCCTTCGCGCGGAGACAGTGCCAGCCAGGGGACCGACAGCGCGCCGGGCGCCATGACGCCTGCGGTGCCCTCCTGGGCCGCGAAGTGCTCGCGGATCGGCATGCCGCCGGCCACCAGTGCGGGCTGCTGGGTAGCCCACAATGTGGCGTTGGTGTTCAAGCTGGCCACGTAGGCCCGCCTGCGCTCGCCGATGTAGCGATCCACTGTCTGCTGGCCGCGCCGTAGTGCTTCGCGCTCGTTGAGGTGCACGGCTTCCAGCCGCAGCCACAGCGCCGCGCAACCTGCGGCCAGAAGCAGCACGGTCAAGATGGTGCCGCCGCCGAACAGCAGTTGGCGCTGCAACCGTTGCAGGGTGGCAAGCACGGAGCCGGAGGGTGACGCCATGGTGCGAACCTGCGAAGTGCGGCAGTGGCCTGCAGCGTGCCGCGCAGGCCACCCTCAATGCAAGCAGTTGCCGTTGCGGTGCGGAAGCGCGGTTTGCGCCTATCGCCCAACGTGCGCTTCGGCTTCGCGCGGCGTGCCGTAATCATCCAGCCACTTGAATGCCACCGTAGTTGGCATTGCGGCTCCCTCCGGCAGCGCATAACGCACCTGTGTACCCGGCGCGATCATGTCCACGTCCACGCCGCGGCCATCGGCCAGGGTCAGCGCACTCAAGGTCACGTGGTACGCGCTCGGGTTGCGTACCTGCAGCGCATCGCCATCGGCAGTCCACTGCAGCGTGGCTGCTGCGTCGCGTGCATTGCCCGGCAGCCCGGCGGGTCGATGAAACAGCTTCACCCGCGTACGCACCGCGAACTGCAGCAGGTTCTTGCCACTGGCATCGCTGGGCTTGGGCGGGATATCCAGAAGATTGAAATAGAACACCGATTCGCGATCGGTCGGCAGTGGTGCCTCCGATGGGCGCGGTGCGTAGGTGACGCGATATGCCTGGCCCTGCTTCGGCTGCAGCAGGCGTGGCTCAACCGGTGTCAGCCGGAACGGCGTGCGCACGTTCTCGGGGCGGGACTGGCTGTCGCCGTCATCGATCCAGACCTGGGTCATTGCCGGCAGCTCGCCCACGTTATTGGCCTTGACCGTCACGTCGCGGCTCTTGCTGGCATCGTGCACGATGCGCGTGCCCTGCAGTGTCACCGCGGCCGATGCCGGCAGTGCCACCGACACGGCCAGCAGCGCGCATATCCACGTCTTGGCGCGGAGTTTCATGGTCAACCTCATTGAAAGGTGCAGGCCAGCACAGCGTGGCGCTGGCCTGCCGGAAGCGGATTACTTGTAAAGCACCACGAAGTCGCCGGTTGCATTGGCGATGCCCGCCGTGGCGTTCTTGCCGGGCGAGGCGTACCACGCGCTGTAATCGAGTTGGCCGCTGCCACCGGCGGCAATGTTCACCCACACGGTCGGGTCGTCACCGATCTTCTGCTGATCGCCGGCGGCGTCGTACAGGCCGACACCCACGTTGAGCGCGGTCGACGCAGCCGTCAGTGCGAGGTTGCCCGTGCTGCCGTCCGGGATTCCACCGAAGCGCACACCCACGTCTACGGCCGAACCCGAACCGGTGCAATCCAGGGCGATGGTGAAATTCTTCTGGCCAGCGCGGGTGTTGGCATTGACCGAGGCCAGATCGACCTTGCCCATCGGCACGGTGATGGTGCCGCCGGTGGAACCGACCGAGCAGGTGTTGGGGGTCAATTCGCCGGTGATTTCCAGCGTTTCGGCAGACACCGACGGCGCGGCGACGGCAAGGACGGAAAGGGACAGCAGGCGGAGCGTCAGGGACATGACAGTTCTCGGTTGTGGAATGAGGACACGCAGTGACCGCTCAATGCAGCCAACGCGACCATTTTCGATGCGCGCGTCCAGCCGCGGAATGAAATTAGTTGCAAAAGCGCGTTGATGTTCGGCAATTGCAATTAATCCCATGGGATTAATTGCAGCGCTGCCTAGACTGCGCTGCCTTGTTTGGCTGCCGGAGGAATCGCCGTGTGCGTTCCCGCCCTTCCTTCTACCGCTGCGCGGCGCAGATCGCGTGTTCCAGCGTTGGCGACGCTATTGATGGTCGCTGCGATGGCACTGCAAGCACAGCAGGCCAGTGCCAGCTGTGTGAGGTTGAATCCGGGTGATCAGGACCTGACGGTATCGCTGACCATGCCGAATCTTGATCGGCCGGATACCAGATTCCGTCTTGGAACTGGCGGTGCAGTGCTGGACAGTTTTTCGTGCACTGCCGGGCAGACGGCCTTCAACATCGATGCGCCGCTTACAGGGCTGACCTACGTTCGCGACATCCAGCACAACAGCTATCTCTACAAGGTCTACAGCACCGGGCCTCGCTCGCCCCTGATCGGTTTCAGTTTTAGTGTTCAGAGAAGTGGCAATACGGTGGGCGGCCCACCCATTGCAATCGGTACCAGAAATCGTCATCCGGGAATTCCACTCACGGCACCCGGCCCCATCAGGGTGGATGTCTACATGGAGATCTTCTTCCGCGGCGGCGCGATGGAGAGCATTCCCATGACCGACCTGGGCACCATCACCTCATCGGTGGAGGGCGACCCAAGTCAATCGATGCAGCACCACGTACGGCTGGAGATCACCGTCCCCCCCCGTCACCTGCACCCTTGCCAACGCCTCCCACACTCTCGACGACGTTGTCGCCAACGAACTTGCCGCCAGCGGCAGCAACGCGAAGGAATCCAGCTTCAACGTCACGATGAACTGCCCGATGGACAACATCGACGTGCAGCTGTCGCTGGCCGATGCCAATGACCCTGGCAGCAGCAACGTCCAGCTGGCACCCGCACCCGGCGCCACCGCGGGCGGCGTGCAGGTGCAGCTGTTGCGCGGTGGCCAGCCGGTGCAGTTCGGCCAGGCGTGGTCGCACGGCTGGTCCAGCAAGGGGCAGCAGTCCATTCCTTTCAGTGCACGCTATCTGCGCACGGCCGACCCGCTGGTGCCAGGGCTGGTGAAAGGGGAGGCGGTGCTCACCGCCGACTACCGATGACGCACCACGCCGTGGTGCAGGGTGCATGCCCGCTGTCAGTGCTGTGGGGACATCCACAGTGTCGTCGGCAACCTCGAGTCCGCATATCGAATGAGTTGCAATACGACAGTAATCGACGCGATTTGCAACTTTTTGTATGGGGAGTGCGTTCCTCGACCTCTAGCCTACGCTTCCCTTCTCCATGCCGCTGCTTCCGCACCGGCTACTGTCCTTGATGAAGTCGTCTCCTACCCGCCCCGTAGCGCCACGCTCTGCCAGTGTCCCCGTCCAGCGTCTTGCCCAGGCAATCGCCTTCGGCCTGCTGGCCAGTGCACCTGCCTTGGCAACGGCAACCTCCGCAGGTTCCATGGAATTCAGCGAGGGCTTCCTGATCGGTGGTGAATCCATCGACATGGGGCGCTACGCCAACGGCAATCCATTGCCGGCTGGCGACTACGCAGTGGACGTGCATGTGAACGGCGAGTTCCTGCGCAGCCAGGACATCCGTTTCGTCATCAAGGACGACCCGCAGATTGCGGTGGCGTGCCTGACACCGGCGCTGGTGCGTGGGCTGCCGTTGAAGCCTGCGTTCCTGGAGGCACTGCCGGCCGAAGAAAGCACCTGTGTGGATCTGCCAGCGCTGGTGGACGGCGCCAGTACCACCTTCGATAGTGGCGAGCTGCAGTTGTCCCTCAGTATTCCGCAGGCGGCGCAGGCCATTGCCGCGCGCGGCTTCGTAGCGCCGGAACTGCGTGACGACGGCATCACCGCTGCCTTCATTGACTACAGCGCCAACCACTACCGCAGCCAGGGCAGCGACAGCAGCTACCTCGGCCTGCAGGCGGGCCTGAACCTGGGCGCGTGGCGCCTGCGCCACCGCGCGTCGTTCACCCATGGCAGCCAGGGCACCCGCCACCAGGTCATCAGCAGCCACCTGCAGCGCGACATTCCGCGCTGGAACAGCCAGCTGCTGCTGGGCCAGGGCAGTACCGGCGGCGAGCTGTTCGAAAGCGTGCCGTTCACCGGCGTGCGCGTGGCCAGCGACGAACGCATGCTGCCAGATTCACTGCGCGGCTACGCGCCGGTGGTGCAGGGCATCGCCGAAGGCAATGCGGTGGTCACCATCCGTCAGAACGGCAACATCATCCACGAAAGCAATGTGGCGCCGGGTCCGTTTGCCATCGAGGATCTGTACCCCACCAATTTCGGCGGCGATCTGGACGTCAGCGTCGCCGAAGCCGACGGGCGCGTGCAGCGCTTCACCGTCAATTTTTCTGCCGTTCCCCAGGCGCTGCGCGCGGGCGCTTCGCGCTTCGCGGTCACTGCCGGCGAACTGCGCGACACCGGCAACACGCTGCAGGCGCTGCGCTTCACCGAAGGCACCTATGCGCGCGGCCTGAACAACCGGCTGACCGTGCTGGGTGGCGCGCAGCTGGGTGAGGACTATCGCGCGCTGCTCGCTGGTGCAGCGGTCAACACGGCCATCGGTGCGTTCGGCGCCGATGTTACCCACTCGCGTGCCCGCCTGCGCGGCAGCGAGACGGTCACCGGCAACAGCTTCCGCCTGAACTACCAGCGCTATGTGGCGCGTACCGGCACCAACTTCGGCCTGGCCGCATACCGCTACAGCACGCGCGGCTTCCTCAGCCTCAGCGATGTGGCGCGGGCGCAGAACGACGACTGGGGCTACGGCCAACGTGCCCGACAGCGCTACCAGGTGAACTTCTCGCAGAAGGTGGGGCAGCGCAGCAACCTGTATCTCAGCGGCGGCCACGTGGCCTATTGGGACAGCACCCGGCGCCGCAACGATTTCCAGCTGGGCTTCCAGAGCACGCTGGGGCGGATCAACTATGGTGTATCCGCACTGCGCTACCGGCTGGGCGATGGACGCCAGGACACGCGCTACGCGTTCACTCTCAGCGTACCGCTGGGCCGCAGTGCCAATGCACCGCGTGCCAGCACCCAGCTCAGCCAGGCCGATAGCGGCCGGCAGTCGCAGCTGGGTATCAGCGGCAGCCTGGGTGAGTCGCGCGCGCTGAGCTACAGCCTGTCCAGCGCGCAGGGCAACGGCCAGAGCAGCCATAGCGCGTATGCCGCATGGCAGGGCAGTCGTGGCAATCTCAACGCCGGCTACAGCCGCAGCGGCGACTACCGCAGCCTGTCGCTGGGTGCGTCCGGCAGCGTGGTGTTGCACGGCGGCGGCCTGAACCTGGGCGCCCCCGTGGGTGAGGGCTTCGCGCTGGTGCAGGCACCGGGTGCGCAGGGCGCGCGTATCGGCAGCGGTGGCGATACACGCGTGGCGCGTAACGGTTATGCGCTGCTGCCGCACATCAGCCCCTATCGCTGGAACACCATCGACCTGGACCCGTCCGGCCTGCCGATCGAGGTGGAGCTGCTGCAGACCTCGCAGCGTGTGGCGCCCACCGCCGGTGGCATCGTGCGCGTGCCGTTCCAGGTACGCCGCGAGCGCACGCTGTTCATCGACGCCACCGACGCGCTGGGCCAGCCGCTGCCGTTCGCGGCGGTGGTGCAGACCGAAGACGGTACGCCGGCCGGTGCGGTGGGGCAGGGCGGGGTCATCCAGCTGCGGGGTGCACCCGAGCAGGGCCAGCTGATTGTCGACCCGGAAGGCCCGCATCGCTGTCGTCTGGACTACACCACACCCAACACACCCGACGCCTACGGGCTGCGCTGGAGCCAGGCGGTGTGCGTAGCGCAGCCTCCACTCAACGCCGGTCTGCACGTGGTGCGCGAAGTCTCCAGCACATCGACGACGCAGTGACCCGCTTTCAATCCCCTTTCTCCAACAGGATTTCCCGCATGAACCACGTTTCCCGCCTCTCTGTGTGTGCTGTGCTGCTGGCCGTCACGCCGATCGCCCTGGGTGCCCCGGACACCGTCACGCTCACCATCAGCGGCAAGGTGCTGCCGGGAACCTGCACCCTGGCGGCCCCGGCCATCATGCTGGATCCGGTAGCCGCCGACGAGATCGTGGATGGCGACAACAAGCTCAAGGCCGGCGCGCTGAACTTCACCGGCTGCGTGGGCGTGAGCAAGGCCACGTTGTCGTTCGACGGCACGGCGGCTTCCGGTGACCCGGAGCGCTGGGAGAACACCGCACCGAGCGATGCTGCCACCGGCGTTTCGGTAGCGCTGCTGGCAGGTGCCAGCGGCAGCAGTTACCTGAAGAAGGGGGACACCGGCATCGACGTGCCGGTGACCGGCACCACAGCCAGCTACCCGCTGCGCGCGGGCTACTACGTGACCTCCGCTGGGGCGGCGGGGCCGGGTGAAGTGCGGGCGGAGATCGTCGTAACGGCTGACTATCAGTGAAGCGTGCACGTTCGGTGCTGCGGGGTGCAGCATTCGCGATGATCGCATCGGTCGGCATGGTGCCGGCAGCCGCCTACGCCTGCAGCGTTGACGTGGCGACAGCAGGCACGTCCATTACCGCCTCGTTTGACAACGTGACCAGCCCGGATGTGATCCTGGTTCCCTTTGGAAGAGGCAGGTATTCCGCAACGTACCTGAGGGGATGCAGCAATTACCCATCTTTTCCGGTCACCCTGACCCCCGCAAGTGGGGGCCTGACCTATGTGCGGGACGTGCAGATCGACGGCGAGTCCCACCCAGCGTACGGATGGCACGCTTCGTCGCCGTTGATTGCATTCAGGTATCGGCTCCAGACCAATTATGGAATCGTCGGTGAGGGGCCCTTGAGCATGGACAGGCCTACCCAGGTTGCAGCGGGGGTTTCAGGGCCCAACGGCTTCCTTTCCTTCGTGGTGGACATGGCGCTCATCTCCCGTGGCGGCGGAATGACGGGTTCTGGCAGTACGTCGTTGGGCACGGTAGAGGCCACCTTCACAAGGTTTCCTGGCCTTCAGTTGACCAACCGCCAGAGCGGGGACATAGACAGGCTGCCGGACACCTGCTACCTGGAAGTACCCACCACCACGCTGCGCGATGTCTCCCAGTCGGAGATACCCAACCCCGGCGACACTGCGGCCGAAACCGATTTTGAAGTGCTGATGTACTGCGAGGCTTCGGGCCTGATTGATCTGAGCGTAAGCGACGCGAATGCACCCGGGAATCGCACCGATCAGCTGGTGCCTACGGCGGACTCGGGGGCAACCGGCGTGCGCACGCAGATCCTGCGCAGCGGTGTGCCGATGACCATGGGGACAAAATGGGAGTACGGCAATGCCCAGAGTGGATCGGACTACTACATTCCCTTCAGCGCCCGATACATCCGCACCGCCGACGCGATAGGTCCAGGCATCATCAAGGGCGAAGTCGTCCTTTCCGCAACGTATCGATAAAGCGATCGCGTTGCCGTTTCATTGCCCGAAGCCGTCGCTGGGCGCGATGGCAACCTCGGCTTCATGCCGGGCGCAGCGTGCAGTGGCTGTGTTCACTCCAGGCGGGTGCGCATCACAGCGTCCGCACCTGTACCTCCATGTATTCGGCCAGCCCACGACAGGCCAATAGAAGGCCTTCGCGCACGTCTTCGCCAATCTGCTGGTCAGCGTCGCCATCGACGCGCACGCGTTCCGTGGCGTGCAGTATTTCCAGCAACAGCGTCAGGCCTGAGTTTGCGCGGTCGATGCGGGCCATCGCCATGCGTTGTCCCGGCGTATGCCCTTTCGTGGGCCAGGGTTGGCCGTCCGCGGCGTCCACTTTGCGGATGCGTTGCAGGCAGCCCAGCAAGGTGGTGCTGCTGGGCGCGTTGACCTGGGTAGCGGTGAGCGTGGTTTCCAGCGCACGGGCGACCGCCTCCGGCAGCTGGTTGGCAGCCTCACCGAGGGTGGCGAACAGATAGGGGTACTGCGAGGCAGTCATGGCGGCATCCTTGAATACGAAGCAAGGGGCTGCCCTCGCGCTGGGCGAGGGCGGCAGACGGTGCGTGGTTGCAATACCGGTGATTAGCGTCGCCAAATGCCGGCGGGCACGAGGCCCCCACGCACCGCCCGCCAAAGACTCGCGGACAGAATGCCTGCCGACGTCACCCAACAAGGAAAGGACGACGCCGGCAGGCAAGCGTAAACGACACTAATCAAACGGGATTGCAAGCCCGTGCCACCCGTTGTCGGTGGCGCGCCATGATGTGCACGGAAGTGCTGCTGTACCAATCAGAAAAGTTTCAATTTCGAAAACGTTGCAGATTCACGGCGCACGCAATGCGCGAGGCCAGGTGCATCTCGGCATGGCAGATGCGACATTTTCCGTAGAGCCGAGCCCATGCTCGGCTCACCGCGTTCTGATCGAAAAGCAGCCGAGCATGGCTCGGCGCTACAGAACGCAGAATACGGCGCCGGAATCATCCGGCGCCGTGCGAGTTTCTACATCACCACTTGTACGCAACACTCACATTCGCAGTTGCCTCGCGGTAACCATGGTCACCGCGCATCACACCGAAGCCACCCCATGCGCTCAGGCCCGAACGGAATTCCAATCGAGCACCCGCACTCAGTTCATAACGGTTGCGCGGAACACCGGCCTTCAGCACTTCATCATCGAAGGCGATGCCGTTGCCGGCACCATCGCGGTACCAGTTTGCCGCCAGATAAGGGCTGACCGAGGCGCCCGCTGCCGAGTGGCCTTCGCCCTGCAGGCGCAGGCCCATGCGCCCGGACAGGCCGCTGTCGCCCTGCGAGCGCACTACCGTGCCGTTGGTCTCGGTGTGCACATCGATGTTGGCATCGGTATAGACCAGCTGCAGTTCCGGCTGCAGGCTCAGCGCGGTGCTGCCGATCGCACCGATGCCGATGCGATAACCGGCCTCCAGCGACGACTGCCACAGATCCGAGTCGTAACGCTCTTCGGCCAGGCCTTCGCCCTGCACGCGGTTGCGGAACTGGCCACGCTGCACGCTGGCATCCACATACAGCGCATCGCTGTTCCAGTTGCCATACACGCCCAGCGCACCGCCTTCCACCTTGCCGCGCGCGCTGTAACCGGTCAGCTGCGAACGCGAGGTGGCGCTGGACTGCGCAACGGTACCCATCACGCCCACACGGCCGCGGCCGCTGTCGAACACACCAACGTCCGCACCCAGCTGCAGGCGCGAGCGGTCCACGTGCAGGTCCAGCTGGTCTTCCACGGCCGACAGCTTGCTCTGCGTGCCGTCCACGCGCGCCCAGCCACGCACGCCATCGTTGGCGGCCGTGCTGCCGCCGTGGCGGTCACGCCAGCCATGACGCAGCAGCTGGTTCACCGCGAACTGGTTGGCCAGGTAGGCGCCCGCTTCCGGGCGCAGCACCGGGGTAGGTGGTTCGATCGGGTCAATCGGGTCCACCGGATCGACGATCGGCTTGCACTGCGGCAGGGTCGGGTCGGCCAGGCACGGGTCCGGCGTGGTCGCCAGTTCCGAGCGCAGGTACCAGCCGCCGTTGGTCGCATCCTTGAACAGGAAGTACTCGTACTGCCCACCCACGGCGCGGCCGCTCAGGTCGAACTGCGCATTGGACGCACCGCCCACGCGGATCAGCTCGATGCCCTTGTCGGTCTTCGCGCCCGCGCCGCCGGCATTGAGCACGCGCACGTTGGCCTGGCCATTGGCATCACCGGCGATGATCAGCTTGTCGGTGGCCGAGCTGTCGTCGCCCAGATGTGTGTTGAACGCCAGCGTGCCGCCGTTGCCGGTGAAGGTATCCACGCTGAGCGTGTTGAAGCTGCTGCCATCACCCAGTGCCACGGTACCGGTGCTGCCCAGGGTGAGGTGGCCGACATTGCTGTCGCCGGTCATCAGCCAGGTGCTGTCGCTGTCGATGCTGGCGCTGGTGACGTTGAAGAAACGGCCATCGATCTGGGCGTTGTTGCGCAGGAAGACCGCGAGCGTGCCATCGATGGTGGCTGGATCGAATGTGATGTTGCCTGCCAGACGCGAGTCATCCACGCTGAAGGCGACGTCGGCCTTGCCAACGAACGTGTTGGTCAGGGACTGCACCAGAAGGATGTTTCCATCGCCGCCGCGAATCCTGGTGTCGTTGCCCAGCGTGATGTCGTAGCGTCCGTCGAAGCCGGCCGGCATGACCCGGATGGCCGCGCCCCTGCCGGACTGCACCAGGGAGTCTTCAATACGCACTGCAATCGGATCCAGCACGCCTGCGGAAGCGGACAGGAGTACGCCGACATTGACGGCAAAGATCTGTGAACCGTTGCGGATGTCTGCCTGGCCCTGCATCAGGCGTACGCCATGGCCACTGTTGAGGGCATTTCCGGCAGGGGCATCGTCAGCCACGATCGTGGTGTTGTCGAGGGTGGCCCGTGCGTTGTCCGAGGCCTCGCCGAAGATGTTGGTCAGATCCACGCCGATGCTGTAGGTGTCGGTCGGCAGCAGTCCCGTGCCGGGTTGTGAATAGATGGTGCTGTTGCTGATGCTGGCGGTCGAGTCCTTCAGGATCTGCACCGCGCCCAGCAGGACGCTGTTGCGGGCGGTCAGGGTGGAGGCCCCACCCAGCAACACGGCCACGGGTGAGCCGCCGCTCGCCGGGCGGCTGATGCCGCCGCCGGAGATGGCCACGTCCGAATCGGTGGCCTTGATGCCATGGGTTTCCCCGCCCGCACTGACGGTCAGCGTCGACCCATTGGTCAGCGTCCAGGCCTCCACCGCGTTGCCGCTGGTGACTTCGGCCTGCTGGTTGTCCAGATTGCCGGCAACGACGCCGGTGATGGGTGAGGCGGCCAACGCCAGCAGCAGGCCACGGGCCAGTGGTCGCAGCGACAGCGCACGGGTAGCAGAATGGCGCATGGTAAGTCCTCTCGATGGGAAGCGGATGGACTGCGCACTGCGGTGACCTCGACACCCCTGTTCAGGCCGATGGCATATACGCGCACGTCGGCGTGAATGCGAGGTGGAAATGGTCGTTTGCGACAGCGCGTGTCTGGAATGAGGTCAAGTTTCCTCGCGACCCTCGCCTGTGCCCATGCAACTAGTTGCAAAGCTCGCTTGGCTGCTGTGCTGCAGCCGGGGGCGATTCAGGCAACGCCTGCGCAGTTGAGGGCAAGCTTCCTGCCCATTGCGGGTGGACGAAGAACAGTCGGCATCGGCTTTACCGGGCGACAGCTGAGTTGTTTCAGGCGAAGGGAAGTGCGGACCAAGGTCCGCATCCACGGGAGAATTCGCCACCCGCTACTGGGCTCTCACTCCCTGCGGTGGATCACGCCGGCGGCAGCACCTTGCCCGGGTTGAGGATCCCATCAGGGTCCAGCGCGTGCTTGATCGCGCGCATCGCCGCCAGCGTCGCCGGGGTGAACGCCTGCGCCATGAAATCGCGCTTGGCCAGGCCAATCCCGTGCTCGCCCGACAGCGTGCCGCCCAACGCCAGCGTCAGTTCGAAGATCTTCGGCAGCGCCGCATGTGCGCGTGCGTTCTCGTCGGCGTCGTCCGGGTGGTAGAGGATGTTGACGTGCAGGTTGCCGTTGCCGGCATGGCCGAAGGTGACGATGGTCAGCGTGTACTCGCGCGCCAATGCCTGCACGCCAGATACCAGTTCCGGAATGCGCGACACCGGCACCACCACGTCTTCGTTGATCTTGCCGGGCGCGACGCTGCGCAGCGCGGGCGACAAGGCCTTGCGTGCGGCCCACAACTGATCGCGCGCGCGGCCTTCCATCGCCACGTCCAGCTCGATCATGCCGTCGCCTTCGGCGGCGTTGGCCAGCGCCTGCAGCAGGTAGGGCAGAGTGTCGTGGTCGCCATCGGCCTCGACCAGCAGCATCGCACCGGCCTCCGGCACGTCGGCACCGTTGAGGCGCAGCAGCTGCAGGCTGCGTGCGTCCATGAATTCCAATCGCGTGGGAACGACCGGCTGCGACATCAGCCGCGATACTGCTGCTGCGGCGGCATCGGCATCGCGGTACAGCACGCGCAGGCCCGCCTGGCTGACCGGCAACGGGGTCAGCTTCAGCGTCGCTTCCACGATCAGTGCCAGCGTGCCTTCACTGCCTACCAGCAGGTGGGTGAGGTCGTAACCGGTGGCGTCCTTGGTGTAGGCGCCGCCGCAGCGGATCACCTCGCCGGTACCGGTGACCGCTACCAGGCCCAGCACGTTGTCGCGGCTGGTGCCGTACTTCACCGCGCGCGGGCCGCCGGCATTGCAGGCGAGGTTGCCGCCAATGCTGCAGATCTCCGCGCTGGAAGGATCGGGCGCCCAGAACAGGCCGTGCGGTGCCAGCGCCTGCTGCAGCGTTCCATTGAGTACGCCCGGCTGCACCACGGCACAGCGGTCACCGGCGCGGATCTCGACGATGCGGTCCATGCGGGTGAACGACAGCACGATGCTGCCGGGCAATGGCACCGCAGCACCGGTGGTGCCGGTACCCGCGCCACGCGCAACCAGTGCCACGCCATGCGTGCGGCAGGCGCGTACCAGCGCCTGCACCTGTTCGATATCTGCCGGCAGTGCCACGGCAGCCGGGCGCTGGTGGCGCCACGAGTTGTCCTGCGCGTTCGCCTCCAGCGCGCTGTCATCCATGCGCCAGCCATCGGCACCCAGCAGGGCGGACAGTTCGGCAATCAACGCGACGGGCAGGGCAGTACTCATGACGGATCTCGTGGGGCAGCAGGGGCGGGTTGAATCAGTTTCCAGGCAAGAACGGCGCCGGCCAGCGGCAGCCACACCCAACGCAGTTCCGACAGCAACGTGGCCAGGCCCCGCGCGCTGAAGAACTGTGGGGCAAACGGGGAAACGCGGATCGGGCGCCAGGGCGCGAAGAAGCGGTGTTCGCTCCAGGGCCAGGCCAGCGCAACGCCGAGACCGCCGGAGGTCAGTGCATCCAGCAGCGGATGGCTGGCGGCGCAGACGAAGACGAACACAGCGGCTTGTACGGTAGATGCCAACCTTGGTTGGCACGAAACCGCCGACCAAGGTCGGCGACTACCGGAGCTGTGCGGTGCCGACCAAGGTCGGCCTCTACCAACGCCAAGTGCCAACGCCGCCACCATGGCCAACACACCGGCAAACAACAACGAATGGCTGGCACCGCGATGGCCGAAAGCATCGGCATAGGGAATGTGCAGAGCGAATGCCAGCACGTCGGCGTCGGGCAGCATCGCCGCGATCACCCCAGCTGCAAGCAGACGTAGCGGGATGCGACCACGATCAGCCGCGCACCACAGCGCCAGTGGCACGGCCGCGTGGGTGATGATCGAAGGCATCAGTCACGCCCCATGGTAGTGCCGGCCAGGCCGCGCGCTGGTAGGTGCCAACCTTGGTTGGCACAGAAGCGCCGACCAAGGTCGGCCTCTACCAAAGCGGACGGTACCCATCAGCAATCATCCAACCGGAACGCATCGCGCAGCCAGTGCAGCTGCGGCGGATCACCAGTAGCTTCAACCACATCAAAGCGGCAGGGCGCATTGGCCACCGCAGGATGTTCCTGCAGATACAGCTGTGCGGCATGCACCAGCCGCCGGCATTTGCGTGGATCGACCGAGGCCGCGCCGCCACCGAAGTCCTGCCGTGCGCGGTAGCGCACTTCCACGAAGACCACAGTACCAGCGTCATCCATCACCAGGTCCAGTTCACCGCCGCGATAACGCACGTTGCGTGCGCGCGGCCGCAAGCCGGCCTGCTGCAGATGCTGCTCGGCGGCGGCTTCCACCGCCGAGCCACGTTGCAGGTGCTCAGCGACCACCGGCGATCGGCATCGGCCGGCCACCGCTGAAGGTCGACCATGCCGGCTGGCGCAGGATGTTGCCGTTGCTGTCCAGGTACAGCGTGCCGGTGGCGCCGTCGAGGCCGCCTTCGGTGGCCAGCTTGTCCAGGTAGGCACTGATCTTCCACGCATCGGCGCCGAAGGCGAACAGGCGGCTGGCCGCGCCGCGCGCGCTGGGCAGGGTCTGCACGACCTGGGCAGCGGACGGCACACCGGACACGCTGCGCACGTTCCAGGCTTCGTTCGGGTAGATGATGCCGTCCAGCGCCACGTCTTCTTCGACCTTGCCGCTGCCGGTGGTCAGCTGCGAGGTACCCACGCGGGTGGCGCCACCGGCACCGGCCAGTGCCAGCTGCGGCGCCAGCAGGCGGGCCTGCGGTGCACGTACGGCCAGGAACACCGCATCGACCGCGCCGGCATTGCGTACCTGTGCGCTGACATCACCCACCGTTTCGCTGACAGCGATGGTGGCGGCGACGCTGCCGCCGCGCTGGGCAAAGCGCTGTGCGAACGCGGCAGCGGCGCGGCGGCCGGTGTCGTCGCTGCTGTTGATCACCAGCGCCTTGCTGCGTTCGCGGCCACGCATGTATTCGGCGGCGACGATGCCGTCGTCTTCCGGCGCCAGCGAGAAACCGGCGCTGCCGGCCGGCGGCGCATCCTTGCCGCGGTTCAGGCCCAGCACCGGCACCGGCAGTTGCTGGCGGCCATACACGGCATCCACCTCGTCGCGGCCGAGCGGGCCGACCACGAAGTCGGCGCCGGAGGCCACGGCTTTGTCATACGCAGCCAGCGCACCGGCCGGGGTACCGGCGGTGTCGAAGAAGTTGACCTCCGGACGACGGCGGGTTTCGCCGTAGTACGCGCTGAGCAGACCATCACGTACCGGCTGCGCGGCGGTGGCCAGGCGGCCGCTGAGCGGCAGCAGCACGGCCAGCTTGGCCGGCGGGCGGTAGCCATCGCTCATCGCCGGCGGGCGCTTGCTGGTGTCGAACTGGGCGGCGCCATCGCGATCGAACGGGCGCGGCAGCGGCAGGCCGCGGGCGATCAGCGCGCGGCCTGCGAAGTTGTACAGCGGGTCATTGGCCGGCAATGCGGCGGCGCGGCCGCGCAGGGTGGCATCGTCGAGGGTGCCGAGCAGCCCGGAGATGGCCGCCTGGTTCTCGCTGCGCGCAGCGCCGGCCAGACCGGCATGCGCACGGGCGCGTTCGGTGGCGGCGCCGAACGCATCGCCGGTGGCCTGCAGGGCATTGGCGCGGGCCACGTACCAGCGCGTGCGCAGGCTCGGGTGCACGTTGTCGCCATGATCCTTCAGCAGGGCCAGCGCCTGCGCCGGCTGCTTGTCGGCCAGCGCCAGCTCGGCACTGGCCAGCTGGTAACGCTGCAGGCTGGCACCGTTCACCTGGCGGGCGGTTACCTGGCCCAGCAGGCTGCGCGCGCGGGCGCTGTCGCCGGCCAGATGCCAGGCCCAGGCCGCATCGGCCAGGGCGTTGCTGCGGGCACCACCGCGCAGGGTGGCGGCCAGCGCTTCCAGTTGCAGGGCGGCGTCGCGCGGCTTGCCTTGTTCGATCAGCGCCAGCGCCTGGCTCTGGGCCGGCGATTCGGGCGCGCTGACGAGGCTGGTGGTGGCACAACCGGCCAGCAGCATCAACGACAGCGACAGGGCAGAGATGCGTGCGGCGGGCTTGTTCATGATCGGGTCCATGCGATGAGGGCAGCGGCCTTGGCCAGGTACACGCTAGGATTCTACCCTTGCCCCGTGAGTACCGCTGAAATGAGTGTCCCAACCCTGTATGTCGTCGCCACGCCGATCGGCAACCTGGCCGATCTGAGCCCGCGCGCGCAGGAAGTGCTGCGTTCGGTGGCGGCCATCTGCGCCGAGGACACCCGCCGCAGCGGCCAGCTGCTGTCCCATTTCGGCATCCAGCAGCCGCTGGTGGCCCTGCACGAGCACAACGAAGAGGCCTTGGCCCAGCGCCTGGTGGCGCGCCTGCAGGCGGGTGAGTCGCTGGCGCTGGTCAGCGATGCCGGCACCCCGCTGGTCAGCGATCCGGGCTTCCGCCTGGTGCGTGCCGCGCGCGCGGCCGGCATCAAGGTCAGCCCGATTCCCGGCGCCTGCGCCGCCATTGCCGCGTTGAGCGTGGCCGGCCTGCCCAGTGATCGCTTCACCTTCGAGGGCTTCCTGCCGGCCAAGGCCAGTGGCCGCCGCGATCGCCTGCAGGGGTTGGCCGGCGAAGTGCGCACGATGGTGTTCTACGAATCCTCGCACCGCATTACCGAATCCCTGGCCGACATGGCGGCGATCTTTGGCGGCGAACGCCCGGCCGTGCTGGCGCGTGAGCTGACCAAGCTGTTCGAGACCGTGCTGGATGGCGACCTGGCCGGGCTGCTGGCGCAGGTGGAAGCGGACGACAACCAGCGCAAGGGCGAGTTCGTGGTGATGGTGCAGGGCGCTGGCGATGATGCCGAGGCGCAGCTGGCCCATGGCCGTCAGGTCTACGCCAAGCTGAGCGAGCACCTGCCGCCGTCGACCGCGGCCAAGCTGGCGGCCGAAATGACCGGTGCGCCGCGCAAGGCGTTGTACGGTAGTTGAGCGGCGTTGGGTGAATCACAGCCACGCATGGCGTGGCTCTACTGCACATCCACGCCATGCGTGGATGAGGAAAGCCCGAGGCGTAGTAGATCCACGCCATGCGTGGATGGATGAACCGCGCGCCGTAATCAACCCGGCAGGGCCGGTCCACGTGCGGTAGAATGCGCGCGGCGGAGTCGGCCAGACAGTCGCGTCATCCCTTCGGGGATGCCGAGGAAAGTCCGGGCTCCATAGGGCAAGGTGCCAGGTAACGCCTGGGCGGCGCAAGCCGACGGAAAGTGCAACAGAAAGATACCGCCTACGTCTTCTTCGGAAGGCCGGTAAGGGTGAAATGGTGCGGTAAGAGCGCACCGCGAGTCTGGCAACAGACCGGTACGGCAAACCCCACCTGGAGCAAGACCAAATAGGGATCCATTGGCGCGGCCCGCGTTGGATCCGGGTAGGTTGCTTGAGCGTTGCGGCGACGTAACGCCTAGAGGAATGACTGTCCACGACAGAACCCGGCTTATCGGCCGGCTCCGCCCCTTCATTCCATCCACGCATGGCGTGGATCTACTTGGTAGTGCCGGCCGCTGGCCGGCACCCGGAATCCGGTGCCGGCCTCAGCCCGGCTTCCGGTACTGCCCGGCGGAAATGAACTGCGAGAAGCGCTCGCACCACACCACTACGGTGGTGAACTCGTCCACGTCCACGTTGGCCGGCACATCCACCAGGAAGCGGTTGAAGGTCTTGACCTCGCCGATACGCTGGGCCTTGTCCTTGATCTTCAGGAAGTCGGCCTTGTTGTCGACGAAGTCGTGGACCAGGTACACCTTGTAGTCCGGGCCCGGGCCCATCTTGCCGTCGAAGGCGACCTGGCGGGCGCTGACGCTGACCTTGCCTTCGGCCCAATGCACCGCATCACTGCCTTTGAGGTCGCGACGGAAGGTGGTGTGGTAAGTGGCGTCGGCCATCGCGGTCTGTACCTGCTCGACCGGCGGATCGTCGGGGGCGATCAGGATGGGCAGGAAATACACGCCAAGGCCGAAGCCAAGGCCGAGGGTGAGTACGTGGGTGGCGAGCAGGATGAGGATGCGGCGCATGGGGCCTCCTTGTGGGTGTGGATCGCGCGGCATGGCGCCGGGCAGGACCACCTTGGGAGGCTGAGGGCGACATTTATAGACACAGTGCCGAAAGCGAAAAGGGCACAGCGGGGTGCCTGTGGTGCTGCAACCCTTGTGGCAGAGGCGTGTATTGGTCGCGCCCGGAAGCTGAATGACGCGTTTGGTCTGTCCCGTCGACGCCCCATTTGATGGAGAACACGACACGCCGGCCGCTGGTAGTGCCGGCCGCTGGCTGTCAGGCGCGTGACCTGCCCGTAGAGGTAGAGGTTGCCGGCCAGCGGCCGGCACTACCCTTGCAGTCAGAAAATGACGTGACTCTGTCCGCTGGGTACACCTTGCGGTCCAAAGCGACGTTCATGGATTTCGCCGTGGCCGTTCGCGTCAATCAGCAGCACGGTGCTGGCGCGGGTGCCGTAATCGTCGCCACGGATGAAGGCGGGGCTGAGCCAGCGTTCGCGCTCCAGGCCGATGCCGGTATCGGGAAGGGCGCTGTCGGCCGGGCGATGTTCGTCGGCCAGAGCATTCCAGAGTGGGGCAAGCGAGCCGGCGTCGGCCGCCAGCCAGGCCGATAGTGCGTCCATCAACCGTCGGGTCTTCGGCCAGGGCGCGTCGATGGCGCCATTGGACATGCCATGTACGCCGGGGCCAAGCGTCTGCCGCTCGGCCGGGTGGTTGCCCAGGTACTCCAGGCTGTTGCCATCGGCCAGCAGCAGGTTGAACGGGGCGTAGGCCGCGGAGATTCCGGCCAGACGTTCTATATGCGTACCCGCCGGATCGCGGCCACGCAGGTAGTCGGCCACCAGGGCACCACGGGATGGCCCGGTCTGGGACGCCTGCGGATCGCGCACGTTTGTCACCACCGCCATCCGGCCGCCGGCACCGACGCCGGCCCAGCCGCCGCCGGAGCGCAGGTCGCGCCCGCCGATGACGGACGTCTCATCCTGCCAAGGGGCCAGGGCCGCGGTCGGGCGGGCGTGGAACTCATCACGGTTGCCGGCCATGACCAACCGCCAGCGCGGGTGGTGCAGCCAGCCAAGAGCAAGCAGGCACATGGGGCCATTGTGCCCGGTTTGCGCAGAGCGGCGTCGCTTCCGGGCCGTTCTGGATGAATGCGCAGGCCATGTTTCACGCGGCCTCCACACCCCTGAACTTCCGTTCAATCTCAAAAATTGAGACGGATCAGCAACTTGTGGATAAACCTTGAACAACTCTCTAAACATTGTTGCAAGCCATTGATGCGGCTGGCGATTTCCCTGCTGAAAAGTTGTTGACAACCCTTGGGCCGCTGCTAAGGTGGGCATCAGAGGGAAATCCGGGTGTTTTGTGGATTTTCGTGGTTCAATGTTTCACCGGGCGAAGGATAAGGTGCAGGCGTCGTGTTCCAGGGCGAGACGGCCATCACAGTTGACGACAAAGGACGCATGGCGGTTCCCACCGCTCACCGCGACCTGGTTGCGCGCGTCAGCAACAACCGTCTCGTGCTGACCTACAACCCCTTCGAATCGGGCTGCCTGTGGCTGTATGCCGAGTCGGAATGGGAGCGGGTACGCGACGACGTCATGTCCAAACCCAACACACAGCGCGTCGTACGTCTGCTGCAGCAGAAGCTGGTCGGTTCAGCCGCCCACCTGGAGCTGGACGGCAACGGTCGCATCAGCATTCCCGCCAGCCACCGCGGTGCGGTGGGCATTGAGAAGAAGGCGGTATTGCTCGGTATGGGCGACAAATTCGAATTGTGGAGCGAGCAGGCGCATCGGGCCCTGATCCAGCAGACGTTGTCTGATGAGGATCTGGGTGATGGGTTGCTCGACCTGAAGTTGTGAGCCGGGGTGCCCGGATGCGCCCAGAAGCGCAGACCGGTCACCTTCCGGTGTCGCAGTCGCCGGCGGTGCATCTGCCGGTCCTGTACACCCAGGTCCTGGAAGGCCTGAGGGTGATCGAAAACGGACGTTATCTGGATGGCACGTTCGGTCGTGGCGGTCATGCACGTGGCGTGCTCACCCAGCTCGGTCCCGAGGGACGCCTGCTGGTCATGGACAAGGATCCGGAAGCCATTGCCGTTGCCGAGCGCGATTTCGCGCCGGACCCGCGCGTGTCGATCTTCCGCGGCAGCTTCGCCCAGCTGCTGCAGTGGAACGAGACCGCCGAAGGCCTGGATGGCGTGCTGTTCGATCTTGGCGTGTCCTCGCCGCAGCTGGATGTCGCCGAGCGTGGTTTCAGCTTCGGCAAGGACGGCCCGCTGGACATGCGCATGGACCCGGACAGTGGCGAAAGCGCTGCGCAGTGGATCAACCGCGTGGAAGATCGTGAGATCGCCGATGTGCTGTGGACCTACGGCGAAGAGCGGCAGAGCCGGCGCATCGCCCGCGCCATCGTGGCCCGCCGTGAGAAGCAGCCGTTTACCCGCACCGCCGAACTGGCCGAGCTGATCGCCTCGGTGATGCCGCGTGGCAAGGACAAGATCCACCCGGCCACGCGCAGCTTCCAGGCCATCCGCATCCACATCAACCGCGAACTGGCCGACCTTGAAGCTGGCCTGGACGCGGCGGTGGAGCGCCTGAAGCCCGGTGGCCGCTTGGCGGTGATCAGCTTCCACTCGCTGGAAGACCGCATCGTCAAGCAGTACATGAACCGCCTGGCCAAGGCACCGCCGGCCAACCGCCGGCTGCCCGAAGCGCAGGTGTTCGTGCCGACGCTGGACCTGATCGGCGGCGCCATCAAGGCCACCGACGAAGAGCTGGCGATGAACCCGCGCGCCCGCAGCGCCGTGCTGCGTGTGGCCCAGAAGCGGGAGGCCGATGCATGAGCCGGCTGCTGCTGATCATCCTGCTGGCCTGCACCGTGGCCTCGGCGATCGGCGTCGTGTTCGTGCGTCACCGTCACCGGCAGACGTTCATCGAGCTGTCGCGCGCCGAGCGTGCGCGTGATGACCTGAACATCGAATTCGGCCGCCTGCAGCTGGAGCAGGCGACCCTGGCCGAGGCCAACCGGGTCGACAGCATCGCCCGCGAAAAGCTCGGCATGAAGTTCCCCGAGGCCGCCGACGTCGTGGTGGTGCGCCCATGAGCAAGACCGGCCGCAACCGTCCCCGCAACGCCTTCAACCTGCGCCAGCGCCTGCGCTGGGTGGCCCTGGCACTCGGCCTGTGCTCGGTGTCACTGGTCGGTCGTGCCGCCTACGTGCAGATCATCAACAGCGACTTCTACCAGCGCCAGGGCGAAGCGCGGTACCTGCGCGAACTGCCGATCAAGACCTCGCGCGGCATGATCACCGACCGCAACGGCGAGCCGCTGGCGGTGTCCACGCCGGTCGCCTCGATCTGGGTCAACCCGCAGGACCTGCTGCGTTCGCCCGAGCGCATCCCCGAGCTGGCACAGGCGGTGGGCATGTCGGTGGACGAGCTGAGCAGCCGCCTGTCGCAGAAGTCGGACAAGGAATTCATGTACCTGCGTCGCCGGATCAATCCGGACGAGGCAGAGCGCGTAGTCGCACTGAAGATTCCGGGCGTGGCGGCACAGCGCGAGTTCCGCCGCTTCTACCCGCAGGGTGAAGCGATGGCGCACGTGCTGGGCTTCACCAACATCGACGACCGCGGCCAGGAGGGCCTGGAGCTGGCCTTCGACGAATGGCTGCGCGGCAAGCCCGGCGGCAAGCGGGTGATCCGCAACCGCAAAGGCGAGACGGTCGAGAGCGACCTGCTGCATGCCGCCGAGCCGGGCAAGGACCTGACCCTCAGCATCGACCGCCGCATCCAGTACCTGGCCTTCAAGGAACTGCGCAACGCGCTGGTGGCCAACAAGGCGGCCGGCGGTTCGATGGTGATCATGGACGTGACCACCGGCGAGATCCTGGCCATGGTCAACCTGCCGACCTACAACCCCAATTCTGTGGGCGGCGCGGCCCCGGACACCCGCCGCAACCGCGCGGTCACCGATCTGGTCGAGCCGGGTTCGACGATGAAGCCGTTGACCATCGCCACCGCGCTGCAGGCCGGTGCGGTGACCAAGGACACCGTCATCGACACCAACCCGGGCTATATGACCCTGGGGCGTTTCACCATCCGCGACGTGCCGCGCAACAACGGCGTGCTGAACGTCACCGGCGTGATCACCCGCAGCTCGAACGTGGGTGCGGCCAAGGTCGCAGCGAAAATGCCCGACCAGGTGTTCTACGACGGTGTGCGCCGCTTCGGCTACGGCTCGGTACCGCACAGCGGCTTCCCGGGCGAGTCGGGTGGCGTGGTACTGCGTCCGGCCCGCTGGTCGGGCACCACCAAGACCACCATGTCCTACGGCTATGGCCTGAATGTCACGCCGTTGCAGATCGCCACCGCGTATTCGGCGCTGGCCAACGGCGGACGCCTGATCGCACCGACCTTCGTCAAAGGCCAGCGCAACGAAGGCCAGCAGATCATCGACGAGAACGTCGCCAAGCAGGTGGTGGCGATGATGGAAACGGTGGTCACCCAAGGCGGCGCCAAGCAGGCGGCGGTGCTGGGTTATCGCGTGGCCGGCAAGACCGGTACCGCGCGCAAGACCGGCCCTGGCGGTTACGAGCGTGGCCACTACAACGCGCTGTTCGCCGGCGTGGTGCCGGCCACCAATCCGCGGTTTGCCACCGTCATCGTCATCAACGACCCGCAGGGCGGCAAGTTCTTCGGCGGCCTGGTGTCGGCGCCGGTCTATCACAACGTGATGGAAGGCACCCTGCGCCTGATGGACGTGCCGCTGGACGACCTGCAGTCGTGGCTGGCTGCGCAGCAGTCCGGAAAGATCGGCCATTCGGCGTCGGTACTGCCGGTGCCGCCGGCCGAAGCCGCACTGCCGGTGGATGCCGCCGCTGAATTCGATGCCGCGCTGCCCAGCGCGCAACCCCATGTGCCACCCGCTACGGGAGGCACGCAATGAGTCCTTCGATGTTGCTTTCGCAGTTGCTTCCGGACGTGGCCCTGGCGGGCCATGATCCCGTTCTGACCGGCCTGGTGCTGGACAGCCGTGCCGTGCGCCCCGGCAATGCCTTCGTCGCCATCGCCGGTTTCGGCGCGCATGGCCTGGGCTTTGTCGAGCAGGCGCGCGCAGCCGGCGCCGGCGCCATCCTGTTCGAAGCACCGGCGCCCGCCGAACTGCCTGCACCGGCCGATGCCATCGCCGTGCCGGACCTGCGTGCGCGGCTGGGTGCGATGGCCGACCAGTTCCATGGCGCGCCTTCGCGTGCGATGACCATGGTTGGCGTGACCGGTACCAACGGCAAGACCTCCACCGTGCAGCTGCTGGCCCAGGCCTGGCATCTGCTCGGTACGCCCAGTGGCAGTATCGGCACGTTGGGCGCCGGACTTTATGGTGCCGTCGAGCCGACCGGTTTCACCACGCCGCTGGTGCTGCAGATGCATGCACTGCTGGCACAGCTGCGCGACGACGGCGCGCGTGCGGTGGCGATGGAAGTCAGCTCGCATGCGCTGGACCAGGGTCGCGTGGATGCCGTGCACTACGACGTGGCGGTGTTCACCAATCTCACCCGCGATCACCTCGATTACCACGGCGACATGGCCAGCTACGGCGCGGCCAAGGCGCGGTTGTTCCATCGTCCGGGCCTGAAGGCGGCGGTGATCAATCTTGACGATGCATTTGGTCGCCAGCTGTTCGTCGGCCTGCCGGCGGGCGTGCAGGCGATCGGCCTGAGCTCGCGCGGTGCCGACGGCGCCAACGTGCGCGCCGACGCACTGCAGCTGGATGGCCGCGGCATCGGTTTCGAGCTGATCATCGACGGCCAGCGCGCTGCGGTGCAGTCGCCGCTGCTGGGCCGCTTCAACGTGGACAACCTGCTGGCCGTGGCGGGCAGCCTGCACGCGCTGGGGCATCCGCTGCCGCGCATCGCCGAGGTGCTGTCGGCGCTGCAGCCGATCCGTGGCCGCATGAACCGCCTCGGCGGCGAAGACGGCCTGCCGACCGTGGTGGTTGATTACGCACACACCCCCGACGCGCTGGAGCAGGCGCTGGACAGCCTGCACGGCCACCTGCAGGGCACGCTGTTCTGCGTGTTCGGCTGCGGTGGCGAGCGCGATACCGGCAAGCGCCCGCAAATGGCTGCGATTGCCGAACGACTGGCCAACCAGGTCATCGTCACCGACGACAACCCGCGTGGTGAAGATGGCGACGTGATCGTGGCCGATATCCTGGCCGGCTTCGCTGATGCCTCCACCGTGACCGTGCAGCGCAACCGCGCGCGCGCGATCGGCCTGGCGGTGAAGCGTGCCGGTGACGGCGACATCATCCTGATTGCCGGCAAGGGCCATGAGCCGTACCAGGAAGTGAATGGCGTGCGCCATGATTTCGACGACACCGAAGTGGCCGCTGCTGCACTGGCCGCCAAGGTCGGTGTGCTTGCAGCGCAGGCCGGGGAGGGCGCGGCATGAAGCGCACCCTGCTTTCGCTGATCGCCCATTGGGCCGGTGGCGAGATCCACGGCGACGACGTGGCCATCGATGCCATCAGCAACGATACCCGCAGCCTTGGCCCGGGCAGCCTGTACGTGGCGCTGCGGGGCGAACGCTTCGACGGCCATGACTTCGCCGCCGACGCGCAGGCACGTGGCGCCAGCGCGCTGCTGGTCGAGCGCCTGCTGCCGCTGGACCTGCCGCAGGTGCTGGTGGCCGACAGCGAGCGCGCGCTGGCGAAGATCGCCGCCGGCATGCAGCGCGACCGTGCCACCGAACTGTTCGCCATCACCGGCAGCAACGGCAAGACCAGTGTGAAGAGCCTGCTGCTGGCGATCCTGCAGCAGGTGGCCCAGCACGCACACAAGGTGGTCTACGCCAACCCGGGCAACCGCAACAACGAGATCGGCCTGCCGCTGGCAGTGATCGACGCCCCGGAAGATGCCGACTACGCCGTCTACGAGATGGGCGCCGGCAAGCCGGGCGACATCGCTTACCTGACCGACATCGCGCGCCCGCGCTATGCCCTGGTCAACAACATCGCCCCGGCCCACCTGGAGCGGATGGGCAGCTTGCTCGGCGTTGCCGTGACCAAGGGCGCGATCTACGCCGCACTGCCGGCCGATGGCGTGGCGGTGATCAATGTCGACGATGCCTACGGGCGCTGGTTCGAACAGCATTTCATCGGTACCCCGGCACGTTGCCGGGTGCTGCGCTATGGTCTGGAACACACCGCCGACGTCACCGCGCGCGACATCCGCGCCGGTGCGCAGGGCAGCCGCTTCACCCTGGTCACGCCGATGGGCGAGGCGGGCGTGGTGCTGGGTCTGCCGGGCCGCCACAACATCAGCAATGCACTGGCCGCCGCCAGCCTGGCGCTTGCCGCTGGCATCGAGCTGTCACTGGTGGCTACCGGCCTGGCCGAAGCACAGCCGGTGCCGGGCCGCCAGATCGCCCATCAGCTGCACAACGGCGCGGTGCTGGTGGACGACAGCTACAACGCCAACCCCGGTTCGCTGGCCGCCGCCATCGACGCGCTGGCCGCCGCACCGGAAGAGGGCTGGCTGGTGCTGGGCGACATGCGCGAGCTGGGCCCCGATGCCGAGGCGCTGCATGCACAGGCGGGTATCCGCGCGCGTGCCGCCGGCCTCAAGCGCCTGTATGCACTGGGCCCGCTCAGTGCCGCCGCTGCCGCCGCGTTTGGCGAGGGCGGACGCCATTTCACCACCCATGACGCGCTGTCGCAGGCGCTGAAGGACGAGCTGCACGCCGGCGTGCGCTGCCTGGTCAAGGGTTCCCGTGGCAGCGCCATGGACACGATTGTCAAAGCGCTGCTGGCGCAAGGAGAGGAATCCCCGCATGTTGTATGAACTGGCTCGATGGTTGCAGCAGTTGGAGAGCCTGTTCGGGCTGTTCAACTACCAGACGTTCCGCGCCATCCTTGCCGCGTTGACGGCGCTGTTCCTGTCGCTGTGGCTCGGCCCGGCGATGATCCGCAAGCTTGCCCAGTTCAAGGGCGGCCAGCCGATCCGGACCGATGGTCCGCAGACCCATTTCTCCAAGGCCGGTACGCCGACCATGGGCGGTTCACTGATCCTGCTCACCGTCACCCTGTCGGTGCTGATGTGGGCTGACCTGCGCAACCGCTACGTGTGGCTGGTGCTGGCGGTGATGCTGTGCTTCGGTGCCATCGGCTGGTACGACGACTGGATCAAGATCGTCCGTCGCGACCCGAACGGCCTGAAGTCGCGCTGGAAGTACCTGCTGCAGTCGATCTTCGGCCTGGCTGCAGGCATCTTCCTGTTCCAGACCGCTGACGTGCCGGCGGCGCTGACCTTCTATATCCCCATGTTCAAGTCGGTGGCGCTGCCGCTGGCCGGCATCGGCTTCGTGGCCATCGCCTACTTCTGGATCGTCGGCTTCTCCAACGCGGTCAACCTGACCGACGGCCTGGATGGGCTGGCGATCATGCCGACCGTGCTGGTGGCCTGTGCGCTGGGCGTGTTCGCCTATGCCTCGGGCAACGCCGTGTTCGCCAACTACCTGCAGATCCCGCAGATTCCGGGCGCCGGTGAGCTGGTCATCATCTGCGCCGCGATTGCGGGTGCAGGGCTGGGCTTCCTCTGGTTCAACACCTATCCGGCCATGGTGTTCATGGGTGATATCGGCGCGCTGTCGCTGGGCGCGGTGCTGGGCACCATCGCAGTGATCACCCGCCAGGAACTGGTGCTGGTGATCATGGGCGGCGTATTCGTCATCGAAACGCTGTCGGTGATGATCCAGGTCGCCTCGTTCAAGCTGACCGGCAAGCGCGTGTTCCGCATGGCGCCGATCCATCACCACTTCGAGCTGAAGGGCTGGCCGGAGCCGCGCGTGATCGTGCGCTTCTGGATCATCTCCGTCGTGCTGGTGCTGATCGGCCTGGCCACGTTGAAGGTACGCTGATGAATGACCTGTCGCACCAGGCAACACGCCTTGAGGCCATCGGTGGCAGCTACGACAAGTGGCTGCTCGGCGCGATGATCGCGCTCACCGGGCTGGGCGTGGTGATGGTCGCGTCCAGCTCGATCGCGTTGATGAGCAGCCCGTTCTACTACCTCAACCGCCACCTGATCTTCCTGGCGGTCGGCATCGTGCTGGCGATCATGGCCGCGCGCACCGAGCTGAAGACCATCGAGCAGTACAACCAGATGCTGCTGCTGGGCTGCTTCGCGCTGCTGGTGGTGGTGTTCGTTCCCGGCCTGGGCAGCAGCGTCAACGGTGCCCGCCGCTGGATCAACCTGGGCATCTCCAAGTTCCAGACGGTCGAAGCGGTGAAGGTGCTCTACATCGTCTGGCTGTCCAGCTACCTGGTGCGCTTCCGCGACGAGGTCAACGCCACCTGGCCGGCGATGCTCAAGCCGCTGGGCGTGGCCGGTGCGCTGGTGGTACTGCTGCTGCTGCAGCCGGACTTCGGCTCATCCACCCTGTTGCTGGCGATCACCGCCGGCATGCTGGTGCTGGGCGGGGTGAACATGCCGCGCATGTCGATGCCGGTGGTGATCGGCCTGGTCGGCATGAGCGCGCTGGCGATCATCGAGCCGTACCGCATGCGCCGCATCACCTCCTTCCTCGACCCGTGGGCCGACCAGCAGGGCGACGGCTACCAGCTGTCCAACGCGCTGATGGCGGTGGGCCGCGGTGAGTGGACCGGCGTCGGCCTGGGCAACTCGGTGCAGAAGCTGTACTACCTGCCCGAGGCGCACACCGACTTCATCTTCTCGGTCACTGCCGAGGAATTCGGCTTCCTCGGCACCTGCACGATCGTGGCCCTGTACGCACTACTGGTCGGCCGCACGTTCTGGCTGGGCATGCGCTGCGTGGAAATGAAGCGCCACTTCTCCGGCTACATCGCCTTCGGCATCGGCCTGTGGATCAGCATGCAGACCTTCGTTTCGATCGGCGTGAACCTGGGCATCCTACCGACCAAGGGCCTGACCCTGCCGCTGATTTCGTCGGGTGGCTCGTCGGTGCTGATGACCTGTGTGGCAATGGGCCTGCTGCTGCGTGTGTCCTATGAATTGAAGCGTGCCGAACGCCGCCAGGCCGTGCGCATGGGCGCTGCTGACGAAGTTGCTGGCCCGGCTGCCGCCGAGGCTTCGGCCGCACCGGTGGCAAAGAACGTGCCGATGGCCGCCGAACCGGCTGCGGCCGAGCCGGCCGCCGTGCGCGGCACCAGCCGCCTGCAGTCGCGCGTCGAACCCACCTTCGGGAGGCTCGGATGAGCGCCGTCCAGAACAACGCCCGGCCGGTGATGATCCTGGCCGGTGGTACCGGGGGGCATATCTTCCCGGGCCTCGCCGTGGCCCGCGTGCTGCGCGCGCGTGGCGTGCCGGTCACCTGGATGGGCGCCGCTGGTGCAATGGAAACCCGTCTGGTTCCGCAGCACGACATCCACATCGATACGCTGGCCATCACCGGTCTGCGTGGCAAGGGCAAGCTGGCCCTGCTGGCTGCGCCGTGGCGTCTGATGCGCGCGCTGCGTGCCGCCGGCCTGATCATCCGTGACCGCCAGCCGCGTGCGGTGGTCGCCTTCGGTGGCTTCGCTTCCGGCCCCGGCGGCATGGCCGCGCGCCTGCACGGCCTGCCGTTGATCGTGCACGAACAGAACCGCGCGCCGGGCCTGACCAACCGCATCCTGTCGCGCTACGCGCGCCGCCTGCTGACTGGTTTCCCGGGCACCTTCGCTGCACGCGAAGAGTTCGTGGGCAACCCGGTGCGCGCTGAAATCGCCGCCGTCGCGCCGCCGGAACAGCGGCTGGCTGATCGCAGCGGTCCGCTGCGCCTGCTGGTGCTGGGCGGCAGCCAGGGCGCACGCGCCCTCAACAGTGGCGTGCCGCAGGCACTGGCCGCAGTCGGTGCGCAGGTGCCGGTGGTGGTGCGTCACCAGAGTGGCGAGAAGCTGCACGCCGAAGCGGTCGAGGCCTATGCCAAGGCCGGCGTGCAGGCTGACATCACGCCGTTCATCGCCGACATGGCCGAAGCCTTCGCCTGGGCCGACCTGGTGGTGTGCCGTGCCGGCGCATCCACGCTGGCCGAACTCTGTGCGGTCGGCATCGGCAGCGTGCTGGTGCCATTCCCCGCCGCCGTCGACGATCACCAGACCCGCAATGCGGAATACCTGGTCGAGCGCGACGCGGCCGTATTGCTGAAGCAGGACGAAACGCTGGCAGACGGCATTGCCGCGCTGCTGCGTGATCTGTCCGAAAATCCCGCCCGCCGCATGCAGATGGCGCAAGCCGCGCGTGCCCTGGCCAAGGTCGATGCCGCCGAGCGCATCGCCGATATCATTCTCGAGGAAGCTGTATGAAGAAGGCACGCTCCAGCGCCTGCCCTGCGCGAGGCCGCGCATGATCCGCCGCCTGCATGACACCAACGATCTGGTACGCGCGTTCCCGCGCGTGCATTTCGTCGGCATCGGCGGCACCGGCATGAGCGGCATCGCTGAGGTGATGCTGACGCTGGGCTACGAAGTGTCCGGTTCGGACAACGCCGACAACGCCGCGACCCGTCGCCTGGCCGGGCTGGGCGCGCGCATCATGCGCGGCCATTCCGCTGCCAACGTGCTGGGCACGGACTGCGTGGTGGTCTCCAGCGCGATCCGCGAAGACAACCCGGAGCTGATGGAAGCGCGCAGCCAGCGCATTCCGATCATGCCGCGCGCGGCGATGCTGGCCGAGCTGATGCGCTTCCGCCGCGGCATCGCCGTGGCCGGTACCCATGGCAAGACCACCACCACCAGCCTGACCGCTGCGGTGCTGAGCGAAGGCGGGCTGGACCCGACCTTCGTGATCGGTGGCCAGCTGCTGGCGGCCGGTGCCAACGCCAAGCTCGGCGGTGGTCAGTGGCTGGTGGCCGAGGCCGATGAGAGCGACGGCAGCTTCCTGCGCCTGAATCCGTTGATGTCGATCATCACCAACATTGATTCCGATCATCTGGAGAACTACGGCAACGACTTCGCCCGCGTGCAGGCGGCGTTTGCCGAGTTCCTGCAGCGCCTGCCGTTCTATGGCCTGGCAGTACTGTGCATCGACGATCCGGAAGTGGCCGCACTGGCCGCCAAGACCCCGCGCCACGTGATGAGCTACGGCATGAGCCCGCAGGCCGACGTGCGCGCCGAGAACGTGGTGCAGGAGGGTTCGCGCATGCGCTTCACCCTGCGCCTGCCGCAGGGCACCAGCCAGGAAGTGGTGCTGGCGCTGCCGGGCAAGCACAACGTGCTCAACGCGCTGGCCGCTGCGGCGGTGGGTTGGCAGCTGGGCGTGTCTCCGGACACGATCGCGCGTGCGCTGGCCAGCTTCGCGGGCGTCGGTCGCCGCTTCAACGATCTGGGCGAAGTGACCACCGCCAGCGGCGCCAAGGTCCGCATCATCGACGACTACGGTCACCATCCGAGCGAGCTGGAAGCGGTGTTCGCCGCCGCCCGCGGCGGCTGGGCCGACAAGCGCCTGGTGGTGGCCTTCCAGCCGCACCGTTACAGCCGTACCCGCGATCAGTTCGACAAGTTCGCCGCCGTGCTGTCGAGCGTCGATGCGTTGGTGCTGAGCGAGGTCTACCCGGCCGGTGAAGAGCCGATCGCCGGTGCCGATTCGCACGCGCTGGCCCGCGCCATCCGTGCGCGTGGCCGCAGCGAGCCGGTGGTGGTCGGCAAGGCGTCCGAACTCGCCACCGTGCTGCCCGACGTGCTGCAGGACGGTGATCTGCTGCTGATGATGGGTGCCGGCGACATCGGCGCCGTCGCCAGCCACATTGCAGTGGAAGGTTTCAAGGCGGAGGGCGAGGCGTGAGCACGCTGACCTTCCCGCCGCTGCGCAGCACCGACCCGGCCGTGTTCGGCCGCGTTGCCGTGCTGCTCGGTGGCAGCTCCAGCGAACGTGAAGTGTCGCTGGATTCGGGCCGCAACGTACTTGAAGCACTGCAGTCGCGCGGCGTCGATGCGGTTGCCATCGATGGCATTCCGGCGCTGGCCAAGGCGCTGGCGGCCGGCGGCATCGATCGCGTGTTCAACATCCTGCACGGCCACAACGGTGGTGGTGAGGACGGCATCGTGCAGGGCCTGATGGACGCGTTCGGCGTGCCCTACACCGGCTCCAACGTGCTGGGCTCGGCCTTGAGCATGGACAAGATCCGCACCAAGCAGGTGTGGCTGTCGCTGGGCCTGCCGACCCCGCAGTACCGGAAGGTCGATGCGTCCACCGTGCATGCGCTGGCGGCCGAGCTCGGTCTGCCGGTGGTGGTCAAGCCGGCCAACGAAGGCTCCAGCGTGGGCATCAGCCGGGTCACTGACGACGCCGGCCTGGACGAAGCGGTGGCCCTGGCCGCGCGCTACGACGGCCAGCTGCTGATGGAACAGATGGTGGTCGGTGACGAACTGACCGTCGCCATCCTGGGTGATGTGGCGCTGCCGTCGATCCGCATCGTGCCCAAGGGCCAGTGGTACGACTACAACGCCAAGTACATCGCCGAAGACACCCAGTATCTGTGCCCGGGCCTGGATGGCGATGACGAAGCAGAGATCCGCCGCATCGCGCTGGCGGCCTTCCGCGCCGCCGGTTGCCGTGGCTGGGGTCGCGTGGATGTGATGCGTGATCGCGCCAGCGGCCGCTTCTTCCTGCTGGAAGTGAACACCGCACCGGGCATGACCAGCCATTCGCTGGTGCCCAAGGCGGCCGGGCAGGCCGGCATCAGCTTCGAAGAGCTGGTGTGGCGCGTGCTGGAACAGACCCTGGAGGCATCGCACGCATGAACGCGGTGCTGCGCATCTTCGTCTGGCTGTTGGCCCTGTCGGTGGTTGCACTGCCGGTGGTGGCCGTGGTCAATGGCTGGGTCGGCGCCGAGCGCTGGCCGCTGGCGAAGCTGCGCGTGCACGGTGAGTTCAAGCGGGTGCCGCCGGAACAGCTGCAGCAGGTGCTGCTGCCGTATGCACATGCCGGTTTCTTCGCGGTGAAGCTGCAGGACGCGCAGGACGCGCTGGAAAAACTGCCGTGGGTGGAAAGTGCGCAGGTGCGCAAGCAGTGGCCGGACGTGCTGGAAGTGACGCTGGTCGAGCACAAGCCGTTCGCGCGCTGGGGCGAAGGTCGCCTGCTGTCCGAGCAGGGCAAGCTGTTCCCCACGCCGAAAAAGCTGGCCGACCTGCAGCTGCCCGAGCTGAATGGCCCGGACAGCCAGACCGAAGAAGTGGTCAAGCTCTACAACGATTCGCGCGCACTGTTCGCGCCGGTTGGTGTCGATGTGCGCCGGCTGACCATGGACGCGCGCGGCAGCTGGTCGCTGCTGCTGAGCAACGGCACTGAAGTGGTGGTCGGCCGCGATGACGCGCGTTCGCGCCTGCAGCGCTTCGTGCGCGTGCTGCCGCAGCTGGCCAACCAGGCCGCGCCGATCGAGCGCGCCGACCTCCGATATACCAATGGTTTCACGCTGAGCTGGGGCACTCCGGCCGCCCCCGCCAATGCACCGGGCACCCCGGCAAGAAGGACGCAGGAAAGAACATGAATCGCAAGGGTGACAAATCGCTGATCGTCGGCCTGGATATCGGCACCTCCAAGGTGGTGGCGCTGGTGGGCGAGTATTCGCCGGGCAACCCGATCGAAGTGATCGGCATCGGCTCCCATGAGTCGCGCGGCCTCAAGCGCGGCGTGGTGGTGGATATCGAATCGACCGTGCAGTCGATCCAGCGCGCGGTTGAAGAAGCCGAGCTGATGGCCGGCTGTGAGATCCGCTCGGTGTATGCCTCCATCTCCGGCAACCACGTGCAGTGCAAGAACTCGCCCGGCATCGTGCCGATCCGCGACGGCGAAGTGACCTGGGGCGACCTGGATCGCGTACTCGATGCGGCCAAGGCAGTGGCGATCCCGGCCGACCAGAAGATCCTGCATGCGATCCCGCGCGAGTACGTGCTGGATGATTCGCAGGAAGGCATCCGCAATCCCGTCGGCATGACCGGCGTGCGCCTGGAGGTGCATGCGCACCTGGTGGTGTGCGCGCAGTCGGCCGCCGCCAACATCAGCAAGTGCGTGCAGCGCTGCGGCCTGCAGGTGGACGACCTGGTGCTGTCCTCGCTGGCCTCCAGCGTGGCGGTGCTGACCGCCGACGAGCGCGAGCTGGGCGTGGTGCTGGTCGATATGGGCGCCGGCACCACCGACATCGCGGTGTTCGTGCAGGGCGCGATCTGCCACACCGCCTCGCTGCCGATCGCCGGCGACCACGTGACCAACGACATCGCGCACATGCTGCGCACGCCGACCCCGGAAGCCGAGCAGATCAAGGTGCGCTACGCGTGTGCCCTGGCCCAGCTGGCCACCGCAGAGGAAAGCATCCAGGTGCCGTCGGTGGGTGATCGTCCGCCGCGCCGCATGCCGCGCCACGCGCTGGCGCAGGCCGTGCAGGGCCGCTACGAAGAAATCTTCGAAATGGTGCAGGCCGAACTGCGCCGCTCCGGCTTCGAGGAACTGGTGCGCGCCGGCATGGTGCTGACCGGTGGTGCTTCGAAGATGGAAGGCGTGGTCGAACTGGCCGAGGAAATGCTGCAGATGCCGGTGCGCGTGGGCATCCCGCAGCACGTCACCGGGCTGGGCGAAGTGGTGGGCAACCCGGTGCATGCCACCGGCGTGGGCCTGCTGCTGATGGGCAGCCAGATCGAGCATCCGCGCCGGCCGTCGCTGCCGACTGGCCGCGCTGGAAGCATGTTCAAGAAACTCAAGACCTGGTTCCGCGGCGAATTCTGACGCGGAGCCTGCACTACCCGGGCTCGCCCGGTTGCAACACCGGCAACACGACGCAACACCGGCAACACATAACCCACACAGCCGCAACGACGGCATGCAGCACGAAGGCAGGACGCCCGAAGGCCCATGCAATCGAAAGCGGATACAACGAGGACACGGACATGGCGCATTTTGAACTGATCGAAAAGATGGCACCCAATGCGGTGATCAAGGTTGTTGGCGTGGGCGGCGGCGGCGGCAATGCCGTGGCGCACATGGTCAACTCGGCAGTGGATGGCGTGGAATTCATCACCGCCAACACCGACTCGCAGGCCATCAAGAATTGTGGTGCCAAGCTGCAGCTGCAGCTGGGTACCAATGTCACCAAGGGCCTGGGCGCAGGCGCGAATCCGGAAGTCGGCCGCCAGGCTGCGCTGGAAGACCGTGAGCGCATCATGGACGCGCTGCAGGGTGCGGACATGGTGTTCATCACCGCTGGCATGGGCGGTGGCACCGGTACCGGCGCTGCGCCGGTGGTGGCACAGCTGGCCAAGGAGATGGGCATCCTGACCGTGGCCGTGGTCACCAAGCCGTTCCCGTTCGAAGGCCGTCGCCGCATGCAGGTCGCGCTGAAGGGCATCGAAGAACTGAGCCAGCACTGCGACTCGCTGATCACCATCCCCAACGAGAAGCTGATCACCGTGCTGGGTCGCAACGCGACCATGATCCAGGCCTTCCGTGCCGCCAACGACGTGCTGCAGGGCGCCGTGCAGGGCATCGCCGACCTGATCGTGCGTCCGGGCCTGATCAACGTCGACTTCGCCGACGTGCGCACCGTCATGTCCGAAATGGGCCTGGCGATGATGGGTACCGGTACCGCCCGCGGCGATGACCGCGCGCAGGCCGCGGCCGAGTCGGCCATCCAGAACCCGCTGCTGGACGATGTGAACCTGGCAGGCGCCAACGGCATCCTGGTCAACATCACCGCCGGTGCCGACTTCACCATGGCCGAGTTCGACGAGATCGGCCGCACCATCGACGGCTTCGCTTCGGAAGACGCGACCGTGGTGGTGGGTACCGTGCTCGATCCGGACATGCAGGACGAAGTGCGCGTGACCGTGGTCGCCACGGGCCTGAACCGCGTCTCGGCCAGCAAGACCCAGCGTCCGGGCGAGCGTGCACCGATCAAGCTGGTCCGCAACGCCACCACCGGCCAGCCGGAGTTCGGCGAGTTCGACAACGGCGGCGATGCGGTATCCAAGGCTGTCGGCGGCATGGGCCTGGGCCTGCGTCGGGCCAGCAGCGACAGCGTGGCAGCGTCCACCCCGTCGGCTCCGGCCTCCTCGGCCCCGGCCGCGGCGGAACTGCCGAACGATTACCTGGACATCCCGGCGTTCCTGCGCCGCCAGGCGGACTGATCGACGCTGCCCGGGGCTTGTCCCCCCCGGGTTGCGCCACCATGTCCTGAAAACGCGGGCGCCGGGCCAGGATGGGCCCGGCCGCCCTGCTTCACGCGCGTCCTACCGGCGCGCCGGTGTGTCCTGCCGGCGTTTCAGCCGGGGTAGGGGACCCTGCGTGTTAATCTACTGTGTCACTTCCGGTCGTCCCCCCATGATCCAGCAACGCACCCTCAAGAACACGATCCGCGCCACCGGCGTAGGCCTGCACAGCGGCGACAAGGTCTACATGACCCTGCGTCCGGCGCCGGTCAACCATGGCATCGTGTTCCGGCGCGTGGACCTGGACCCGGTAGTGGAAGTGCCTGCCAAGGCCGAGCTGGTCACCGAAGTGACCCTGTGCACCGGCCTGACCTGCAACGACGCCAAGATCCAGACCGTCGAACACCTGATGTCGGCCTTGGCCGGCCTGGGTGTGGACAACATCATCGTCGAACTGTCCTCGGCCGAGCTGCCGATCATGGACGGTTCGTCCGGCCCGTTCGTGTTCCTGCTGCAGTCGGCAGGCATCGTGGAACAGGATGCGCCCAAGCGCTTCATCCGCGTGCTGAAGACCGTGGAAGTGACCGAGGGCGACAAGATGGCCCGCTTTACCCCGTACGAGGGGTACAAGCTGGGCTTCACCATCCAGTTCGACCACCCGATGATCCCGGCCAAGCAGTCGCGCCAGGAAATCGAGTTCTCGACGATGGCCTACACCAAGGAAATTTCCCGCGCGCGCACCTTCGGCTTCATGCGCGACCTGGAATACATGCGCGAGCGCAACCTCGGCCTTGGCGGTTCGATGGACAACGCCATCGTGCTCGATGAGTTCCGCGTGCTCAACGAAGACGGCCTGCGCTACGCCGACGAATTCGTGCGCCACAAGATCCTCGATGCGATCGGCGACCTCTATCTGGCCGGCGGCCAGGTGCTGGGCGCCTACGAGGGCTTCAAGTCCGGCCACGCGCTCAACAACAAGCTGGTGCGGGCGCTGATGGCCGATGCGACTGCCTGGGAATGGGTCACCTACGACTCGCCGGCGGTGCCGGACCCGGTCGTATACGCCACGCCGGCCTATGCTTGATTACACAAGCCATTGAATTTGAATGCAAAAACGCCGCCTTCCAGGGCGGCGTTTGCGTTTCCGACGTTCCTTGAGGCACTGGCGCAGTGGGTGACGCGACGGCCGGGCCGAGGTCACGGTTTTGTGAACCTGTTGGATCGGAAGCCTGAATTTAACGTTGTTTTAACAACAATCTAACGACTGCCCCACCGGGGCCAGCTAGGATGCGACCCGGCCCCCGAAATGTTTCACGCTGCGGTGACACGCGCGACGGGGAGCGGAGCAGGACGCTCCGCTGCTTTCAGGTTTCCCGCTTCGGTTTCGAAGGAAGGTCCTGCAGAGCTGCCAAGGCGTCGCGTAGCCCTTTGTGCGTGGCGGCTGAAACTGCGTGGGGTCCATTCCGGTTGTCGAGCGCTGGGGAGCGCGTGGGAGTGGGAGACGCAGTCTTGACGGTCACCTTGGTGGCCTTCAGCCCGATGGACCGGGCCGCGTCGAGCAACTGGGCTTCGGCAAGCCGCAACTTGGCATGCCAGACCGGGGACTCGACGAGAAAAACGAGGTGTTCCCCGTCCACATTGGCCAGCCGGCAACGGCTGCGCAGAGGTGGCGGCAACTGGGGGCGCAACTGACGGTCCAGCGCGTCGAGCCATAGGGCACGCCGCAGCGGGTTCCCGCTTTTGTCCGCCATCACTACATCCAGGGCCGGTTTCGGTCTGGATGCGGGACGAACGCTGGATTTCGGCTCAGACATGAAAACTCACTGATGGCATTCAAAAAGATCGTAATCAAAACGCGTGAAGGACAGGCCAAATCGGCGCTCACGCGTTTGCGGTTCTACTTCGAGGACCGCCCCCGAGCCCTGCTGGGCAGCGTGCTCGGCGCAGGTTGCATTATCGGCCTTGCCGGCGGCATTGGCGCCAGTGCGCTCAATGATTCGCGCCTGCAGGCCAAGGTCGAACGCCAGGAGGCCGAGCTGGCCAAGGTCCAGCGCGATGCGCAGACCCAGGTCAACGCGCTGGCCGCCCGCCTCGGCGAGCTGCAGGCGCAGGCCACCCGCCTGAACGCCCTGGGCGAGCGGCTGACCCAGATGGGCAAGCTGGAAGACGGCGAATTCGACTTCAACGAGACCCCCGGCCTCGGTGACGGCGATGCCGGCGGCCCGACCGCCGACATCCCGGTGAAGGACGTCAACGCCGACTTACAGGTGCTGGAGCAGCGCTTCGCTGCTTCAGGCCGCCAGTTGTCGGTAATGGAATCGCTGATGTTCGACCACCAGCTGCAGCAGAACGCCGTGCCCTCGCGCATGCCGATCCGCAACAGCTATGTCACGTCCGGCTTCGGTACCCGCGCTGACCCGTTCGGTCGCGGTGCCGCCACCCACAAGGGCATGGACTTCCACGCCCGCGTCGGTGACCCGGTGATGGCCGTGGCCGATGGCGTGGTCAGCTTCTCCGGGGTCAAGGGCGGTTACGGCAACGTGGTCGACGTCGATCACGGCAATGGCTACGTCACCCGCTACGCGCACAATTCGCGCCTGGTGGTGAAGGTCGGCGACCTCGTCCGCGCTGGCCAGGAAGTGGCCAAGGCCGGTTCCACCGGTCGTTCGACCGGCGCCCACGTGCACTTCGAGGTGTGGGAGAACGGCAACGTGGTCAACCCGCGCAAGTTCCTCGGCGATGGTGGCAATACCCCGGTCGGCCGCATCACCCGCGGTTGATTCCAACGCCGGGCGTGGCCCGGCGCTACCGGCACGCCGTCGGATCCCGGCGGTAGCGCGGGGCCATGCCCCGCGAGCGCGAAGCGCGGCCGCCAGGACCCCGGTCCCGGCCGCCTGGACGACCGCAAAGGGTTGAAACCCCTGCCGCCCATCCCAAGCTACAATGGGTGTTGCCATCGACAGGGCGCCAGGCGCCCTGTTTCGTTTGCGGCGGACGGATCCTCCCGGAGCCGTGCGGCATTCCCATCCAACCCGGTTCCTTCAATGATCAACAGCCTGCTTACCCGCGTATTTGGCAGTCGTAATGAACGACAGCTGCGCCAGCTCAACCGCATCGTCGCCAAGATCAATGCGCTGGAGCCGGAGATCGAGAAGCTTTCCGACGAGCAGCTGCAGGCCAAGACGCCGGAATTCAAGCAGCGCATCGCCGGTGGTGAAGCCCTGGACAAGGTGTTGCCGGAAGCCTTCGCGGTCTGCCGCGAGGCCGGTCGCCGCGTGCTGGGCATGCGCCACTACGACGTGCAGCTGATCGGCGGCATGGTGCTTCACCTGGGCAAGATCGCAGAAATGCGCACCGGTGAAGGCAAGACCCTGGTGGCGACCCTGCCGGTGTACCTCAACGCGCTGGAAGGCAAGGGCGTGCACGTGGTCACCGTGAACGACTACCTGGCCCGCCGCGATGCCGCGCAGATGGGCAAGCTGTACAACTGGCTGGGCCTGAGCGTGGGCGTGGTCTACCCGGGCATGCCGCACAGCGACAAGCGCGAAGCCTATGGTTCGGACATCACCTACGGCACCAACAACGAATTCGGTTTCGACTACCTGCGCGACAACATGGCGCTGTCCAAGGCTGACCGCTACCAGCGCGGCCTGCACTACGCCATCGTCGACGAAGTCGACTCCATCCTGATCGACGAAGCGCGTACCCCGCTGATCATCTCCGGCCCGGCCGACGATTCCCCGGAGCTGTACATCCGCGTCAACCGCATCGTGCCGAACCTGGTCAAGCAGGAAGCGGAAGACGGTGAGGGTGACTTCTGGGTCGATGAGAAGGGCAAGCAGGTGCACCTGTCCGAAGCGGGCATGGAGCACGCCGAACAGTTGCTGGTCGAAGCGGGCATCCTCGATGCCGAGACCGAAGGCCTGTACGCGGCGCAGAACCTGACCGTGGTCCACCACCTCAACGCCGCGCTGCGCGCGCACGCCATCTACCAGCGTGATGTGGACTACATCGTGCGCGATGGCGAAGTGGTCATCGTCGACGAATTCACCGGCCGTACCCTGGCCGGCCGCCGCTGGTCCGATGGCCTGCACCAGGCGGTGGAAGCGAAGGAAGGCGTGCCGGTCCAGCGCGAGAACCAGACGCTGGCCAGCATCACCTTCCAGAACCTGTTCCGCATGTACAAGAAGCTGTCCGGCATGACCGGTACGGCCGATACCGAAGCGTTCGAGTTCCAGAGCATCTACGGCCTGGAAGTGGTGGTGATCCCGACCAACCGTCCGACCATCCGCAAGGACAGCCCGGACCAGGTGTTCCTCAACCGCAAGGGCAAGTTCAATGCGGTGCTGGCCGACATCGAAGAGTGCGCCAAGCGTGGCCAGCCGGTGCTGGTGGGTACCACCTCGATCGAAACCTCGGAAATGTTGTCCGAGCACCTGCGCAAGGCGGGTGTGAAGCACGAAGTGCTCAACGCCAAGCAGCATGACCGCGAAGCGACCATCGTCGCCAACGCCGGTCGTCCGGCCGCCGTGACCATCGCCACCAACATGGCCGGTCGTGGTACCGACATCGTGCTGGGTGGTTCGCTGGAAGCGGAAATCCACGAGCTGGGCGAAGGCGCGACCGACGAGCAGAAGGCGGCGATCAAGGCCGAGTGGCAGAAGCGCCATGATGCGGTCAAGGCTGCGGGCGGCCTGCACATCGTCGGCACCGAGCGCCACGAATCGCGTCGTATCGACAACCAGCTGCGTGGCCGTTCGGGCCGCCAGGGTGACCCGGGCTCGTCCCGTTTCTACCTGTCGCTGGAAGACAACCTGATGCGCATCTTCGCCTCCGACTGGGTGCAGAAGGCCATGCGCATGATGGGCATGAAGGAAGACGACGTCATCGAGGACCGCCTGGTCAGCCGCCAGATTGAAAAGGCGCAGCGCAAGGTCGAAGCCCATAACTTCGACATCCGCAAGAACCTGCTGGATTTCGACGACGTCAACAACGACCAGCGCAAGGTGATCTACGCCCAGCGCGATGAGCTGCTTGACGCCGAGTCGGTGAAGGACAACGTCGATGGCATCCGCGACGACGTGATCTTCGACATCGTCGCCCGCTTCGTGCCGCCGAACTCGGTGGACGAACAGTGGGACCTGCGTGGCCTGGAAGCCACCCTGCAGTCGGACTTCGGCGTGGACATGTCGCTGACCGATCTTGTCAAGTCGCATGAAGAACTGGATGCCGAAGGCATCACCGCCAAGGTGCAGGAACGCATCAACCAGCACTTCGCCGAGAAGGAAGCGGGTGTGGGCGAAGAGACCATGCGCGCACTGGAGAAGCACGTGATGCTGACCGTGCTCGACCAGAGCTGGAAGGAGCACCTGGCCCGCATGGATTACCTGCGCCAGGGCATCTACCTGCGCGGTTATGCGCAGAAGCAGCCGAAGCAGGAATACAAGAAGGAAGCCTTCGAGCTGTTCTCGGACATGCTGGAGAACGTCAAGCGCGAAGTGGTGACCCTGCTGGCCCGCGTGCGCATCCGCAGCGACGAGGAAGTGCAGGCACTGGAAGCGGCCGAGCGCCAGCAGGTGGAAGCCCGCCTGAAGCAGTCGCAGTTCCAGCACCAGGACGCAGGCGGCTACAGTGCCGATGAGGAAGCGGCGCAGGTCGAGGCGGCCCAGCTGCAGCGTGACGAGCCGAAGATCGGTCGCAACGATCCGTGCCCGTGCGGCAGCGGCAAGAAGTACAAGCACTGCCACGGCCAGCTGAGCTGACCCCTGGAGAGCCCCGCGAAAGCGGGGCTTTCCTGTTATGGGCCTTGAGGCGTTCGGCGATTGCGCCGGTGCCCCGGTTTTCGGCATGCTCCCCCCATGCCTTCCCCGAAACGATCGATCCACGTCGTAGCCGCCGTCATCACTGACGCCCGCGGCCGCATCCTGCTCAACCGCCGTACCGAAAGCCGCGACATGGCCGGCCTCTGGGAATTCCCGGGCGGCAAGCGCGAGCCCGGTGAGACCTCCGAGCAGGCGCTGGCGCGCGAGCTGCACGAGGAGCTTGGCATCGAGGCCGAGGTGGGCGAATGGATCATGGACGTGCCGCAGCGCTACCCGGACAAGGACCTGACCCTGGAGGTGCGTCACGTACGCAGCTGGAAGGGCACCCCGCGTGGACGCGAGGGCCAGGCCATCACCTGGGTGGCGCCGGACAAGCTGGCCCGCTATTCCATGCCGCCGGCCGACCTGCCGGTGGTGGCCGTGCTGCGCCAGCCGGACTGCTACCTGATCACCCCTGCGCCGGGCACCGATGAGGGCGGCCTGCAGCGTTGGCACGGCCAGCTGCAGCAGGCGGTGGCTTCGGGGCAGCAACGCATCCAGCTGCGCCTGCCCGCCGAGCATCCGCAGCGGCAGGGCATGATCGAGCAGGTCGTACGCGCGCATCGGCGCGGCGTGCAGTGGCTGCTCAACCGCGATATCGAGCTGGCGCGCGCCCTCGGCGTCGGCGTGCACCTGGGAAGCGAGCAGCTGCAGTCACTGCAGGAACGGCCGCTGCCGGCCGGGCAGCTGGTCGCCGCCTCCTGCCATGACCTTGAACAGCTGTTGGCCGCACAGCGGCTCGGCTGCGACTTCGCCGTGCTGGGGCCGGTGCAGGCTACTGCGAGCCATCCCGATGCAGTGCCGTTGGGGTGGGAAGCCTTCGCCGCGATGCGCGCACAGGTCTCGCTGCCGATCTATGCGCTTGGCGGCATGACGCCGCAGCACGTGGCCGAGGCACGCCGTCACGGCGGGCAGGGTATCGCCGCCATCCGCGGACTGTGGCCGGCCTGATGCCCTGACACGGGTACCGATCCGACGCCATACAGGGACGAGTAGATCCACGCCATGCGTGGATGAGCAGATCCAAACCGTGCAGGGACCAGTAGATCCACGCCATGCGTGGATGGCACTCAGCCCAACCCGCTCACAACGTAATCCAGAAACACCCATACTGCCGCCGCAGTCCAAGCACGGTCGCCGCGCGCGTGGCGCTGCCCGGCAGGGTCTGCTCCAACCGCAACCCGACCGGATGGCGCCGCGCAGTCGGCTCCGATTCCAATGCCGGTACCTGCGCAGCAGTACCCGCGCCCTCATCCACATCCTGCCGCGGATACACCGGCACCACGTCCACCAGCGGTCGCCGTACCACCGATTCCAGCTGGCCAAGAATGCGCTGTGCGCCGGCATCAGACACCGCGCCCCACAGGTACAGCGAAGAGAGCCGGTTCACGTCACCGATGGCGACCGCCGTGTGCAACGCCTGCACCAGTTCACTCAGCCGACGTGGGCAGCTGCTGCCGAGGCTGTCGCGCTGCAGGGTGTTGCCGGAAGGCGCCGGCGGCGGACGCCGGGACTGTGCACCCAGGCTGTCGCAGGGGCGGTCGGTGTAGACACTTTGTCCCTGCGGATCGGTGCAGCGGTTCAAGCGCGTGGGTTGCGCCTGTGCGACGGCGCAGACGCTGGGCAGCAGCAGGAGCAGCAACAGGGAGAGGACGTGCTTCATCGACGCAGCGTAGCGCCGATTGCGATAACGCAGCGTACTTTTCAGCCGCGCAGCAACGTCAGTACCGAGACCGTCGGCTTGGCCAGGTTCAACGTGTAGAAATGCAGGCCCGGTGCGCCCCCGTCGATCAGGCGCTGGCACAGCTTGGCTACCACTTCGGCGCCGAAGGCGCGCACCGATTCGGCGTCGTCACCGTAGGCCTGCATCTTGCGGCTGATCCAGCGCGGGATTTCCGCACCGCACTGTTCGGAGAAGCGGCGCAGCTGGCTGAAGTTGGAGATCGGCATGATGCCCGGGGTGATCGGCACCTGCACGCCGAGCCGCTGCACTTCGTCGACAAAGTGGAAGTAGGCATCGGGGTTGAAGAAGTACTGGGTGATGGCTGCATCGGCACCGGCGTCGATCTTGGCCTTGAAGTGCTTCAGGTCGAGCAGGGCGTCCTGCGCCTGCGGGTGCGTTTCCGGATATGCGCCCACTTCGATGCGGAAGGCATCACCGTGTTCGGCGCGGATGAAGGCGATCAGTTCGGAGGCGTAGCGCATGTCACCGGGGAAGCCCATGCCCGAAGGCAGGTCGCCGCGCAGCGCGACCAGGCGCCGGCAGCCGATGGCGCGGTACAGCTTGAGCAGCTCGCGGATCTCCTGGCGGGTGCCGCCCACGCAGGACAGATGCGGGGCCGCCTCAAAGCCATGGTGCTGGTTGAGATGGCGCACGGTCTCGGAGGTGTAGCTGAGGGTCGAGCCACCGGCGCCGAAGGTACAGGACACGTACTCGGGGGCATACGCCTTCAGCTTGGCCGCGGCACGGTCCAGCTGGGTGCGCTGTTCGTCGGTCTTGGGCGGATAGAACTCGAAGCTGATGGCGGTCATGGCACGGACGGCGGCGGCGGGTGCGGATCAGTATATCGCTTCATCAAGATGGATGTGCAACAGGTGCGTGAGATCGGCCGCGCAGGATCGCCCGCACGCCAAGGGCGTGTCGTTCGATCCGCAGCTGCAGGCCATGGTGATCGCACAGGCGACGCATGATCTCCAGGCCGAGACCGTTGCCCAGGCTGTCTTCGCCTTTTTCAAATGGGCGTGGATCGGGCCAGTGGCCAAGGGATGCGTCGCTGCCGGTGCTGTTGTATACCGACAGTTCTCCTGCTTCCATGCTGATACGCACATGTCCCAGCGGTGTATGGGCGAAGGCATTGCCGATCAGATTGGCCAGTACCACGCGCAGCGCCGGTTCCGGCGCGCAGAGCGCTGCATCGTCGGTCAACGTCATCTGCACCTCCACCGGCCGCGCGCCAAGCAAAGGTGCCTGTTCAACGATGACCCGCTCCAGCAGTGGCACCAGACGCACCTGCGCGGCGGGGGGCGCCTCGTCCTCGCGGGCCAGGGCCAGCAGTGCCGCCACAGCCTGCTGCAGCTGCAGCGCGGACAGGCGGATATGCTGCAGGTGCTGCTGCCCGCGCTCGGACAGCCCGGGTTCGTGCAGCAACTGGCCGGCAGCGCTGGAAATCACCGCCAACGGTGTGCGCAGTTCGTGGCTGGCATCGCGGGTGAAGGCGTGTTCGCGGGCAACAAAGGCGGCCACCCGGGCGGACAACCGGTCCACGGCACGCGCCAGCACGCCGATCTCGTCATCGTCGAAGTGAGCAGCCAGCGCGGCGTCTTCCCGTGGCAGCAGTGGCAACGCCTCCACGCGCGCTACCAGCTTGTACAGAGGGCGCGTGCCACGACGCGCCAGCCACACGCCCAGCAGGATCGCCAGCAGCACCATCACCAACGCGGTGCCGGCCAGCAGGGCCACTACGTCATCGCGGATCGGGCGCACCGCCAGTTGGGAGCTGACCTCGGCGATCAGCCAGGCAGGCCGTGACGGCGGTGGCGGATCCATGCGTCGCACGTGGTAGTGCCGGCCCTCGTTGCCGCTGAATTCAGAACGCCACGGCTCCTGGGTGAATGTGGTCTGCAGATCGCTTGGGAACGCGCTCGTGTCCTGATACAGGCGGATGGCCGCATCACCCGGCGCCCGCCATCGACCCGTAGCTGCATGGACGGCGAGCTGCGCCGTCGCTTCACGGGCCAGCTGTGCATTGAAAACGCTGTCTTCCACGGCGTACATGAAGACCAGCGAATACAACCCGAACACCGTAGCAATGAGCAGGGTGAAGGACGTAAACGCGACGACCAGGCGGCGGCGCAGGCGCTGGATCGGCCGCCGCTTCATGGCGAAGCTTCCAGCCGGAAGCCGACGCCGTGCACGGTGCGCAGCATCTCACCGTTGAATGGCCGGTCCAGTACCTGGCGCAGCAGATACAGATGCGAGCGCAGCGGATCGGAGGGGGGCGCTTCATCTCCCCACAGGCGTTGCACCAGTTCGCTGCGGGTGACGGTGCGCGGCCAGGCTTCGGCCAGCGCCAGCAGGATGCGCTGTGGAACCTGCTGCAGCTCCAGCGCCGTGCCCGCGCGCCAGGCCTGGCCACTGCGCCGGTCGATGCTCAACGCACCGATCTGCAACAGGTTCGGTTGGCCCACGCGATGGCGCCGGGCGAGGGCAAGGCAACGGGCCAGCAGCTCTGCATCGTCGAACGGCTTGACCAGGTAGTCGTCCACGCCGGCAGCGAACCCCTGCAGCTTGTCGTCGATCGCATCGCGTGCAGTCAGCATCAACACCGGCACATGGCGGTCGCTGCATTCACGCAACCGCCGGCACAGGGTGATGCCGTCGATGCCTGGCAGTCCCACATCGAGCAGCAGCACGTCCGGTGGTGTTGCCAGTGCCAGCCGCAGGCCGATCTGGCCGTCGGCGGCGAAGTCGACCTGATGGCCCTGGGCCTGCAGCAGGTCGACGATGGCCGAGGCCAGCGGCAGGTTGTCTTCGATCAACAGCAGGCGCAGGCGCTCGGCGTCCATGATCAGGGCTGCATGCGGGCCAGGAGAGCCTTAGCTTCGTCCAGCTGCGGCTGCTTTTCCAGCAGTGCCAGCAACTGCTCGCGAGCCTGGGTCGTCCTGCCAAGGCGCCAGTGCGCATCGGCGATGGCCACGTCCAGTCGCGGTTCCTGCATGTGCGGGCGGGCCAGCTGCATGATGGCCAGTGCATTGGCGACCTGAGTGCCGTCGGCTGCGCCCTGCAGCTGCACGTACCCGAGCATGCCGATCAGCTCCACATGGAAATCGGTGCTGCGCTCAGCCAGCTGCCGCGCTGCGCTGTCATCGCGCCGCTGCAGGTGCTGCTCGACCAGGGCCATGCTGTGTTCGTCGCGCCAGGGCTCGCGCGTTGCTGGAGTGCGACCACTTGCACGCACGAAGGCATCGGCGAGGGCCGCGGTCGAGAACGGGTTCTGCCCGGTCAGCAGCCGGCCATCGACCACCACCTTGGGCATCATCAGCGGTGCCTCCTGCCAGTGCGCCCCCAGTTCGCGCATGCGCGGCTCCAGCTGGAAGCTGAACTCCTTCGCCCAGCGCTTGCCGAACTGGGTTTCCTCTTCCTCGGTGAAACCGGTCATCGCCCGGCCCTGCACAAGCGGGCGTCCATTGCCCAAGCGTACCTCCGCCAATGCGGCGGGGCCGTGGCAGACGGCCGCAACGACGCCGCCCTGTTCCCAGATGCTGGCGATGGTCTTCTGCAGGGCGGTATCGCCGGGCAGGTCGAACATCGCGCCCTTGCCGCCGATCACCAGCACGCCTTGGTAATCGGCGGCACGAAGCTGTTTTGTGGGAAGCGTGGCAGCCAGCTTTGCAACCGCCTGCTTATCGGCAAGCAGCGCGGCATTGAATGCCTCGGCGGGGTTGTACTTGTCTGCTTCCACGGCGCCGCCGCGGGGGCTTGCCACATCGATGGCAAAGCCGTTGCGCCTGAGGATCAACCAGGCCTGGGCGAACTCGTCCATCTCGAAACCGGGACGGCTCTTGCCCTGGTCGCGGCCCTCGCTGCTGACCACCAGCAGCACGCGCGGCGGCTCCGGGGGAGCGGGGGCCGCAACAACGGCCAATGGCAGCAAGGCCAGCGCCAGCACGTGGATTGGGTTGAATCGGAACATGCTCGTCTCTCCTGGGGTGGTGCGGCGCAGTCTGCGCGGCAGATGTGAAGCAGACTTCAAGCACGACGGCGGTTAACCTGAGTCCCTGTTCCCGCATCACATCACCATGTCCATCGTTCTCACCGATTTCGCCCGCCCCCGCCTGTTCCCACGCGTGCCGCGCGGCAACACCATTCAGGATTGCAGCGCCGAGCAATTCGAGGCGCATCTCAACGCGCATGCGCCGCTGAAGGTGCTCGATGGCTATGCGCCGTTCTGCAAGCTGTTCGTGTACGAGAACTGGACCAGCACGCGCTGCCTGACGGTGCCGATCACCGAGGCCAACCGGCACCAGCTGCGCAGCGGCTACGAAGCGCGCAACCGTGAGGAACTGCCGGTGCTGGTGCGCTGGTTCGAGGGTGTGGAATCGCCGCGTGCCAACTACCTGGTGGTGATCCTGTACAGCGCCGAGCAGTTGGCCAAGGAGGGCTCGCCGATTGCGGCAGATTGGGGCATCGTCGGCTGCATCTATACCGCCGAGCCGGAAGAAGTACCGATGGCACCGATCACGATGATGCGCAATGCGCTGGGCGTGGAGGAGGGCGGCTCAGGTGTGCCGCTGGACCGTGCGGCGTACCAGCGTGCGGTGGCGTTCTGGGAGAACAACGCCAATTGGCGTCCGTGAATGCATGACGGCCCGTAGCGCCATGCCACGCGCGCCTGCCCTATGATCGGGCAGACAAACGCACGGAGGGCGGGGCATGGGTATCTGGGCAAGGAGGATCCCGCTGCTGCTGGCAGGCATGCTGCCGGCTGCCGGGGTGCTGGCGGCAACGCCTGACACGCAGGCCGCGTGTTCGCCACTGCCCCCCACGTCCTGGCTGCGCGATGCGGGGGTGACCGCGTTGTCGATGCAGGTCCGCGAAGGTCGTTGCGTGGTGGAGGTGACGGCGGTCGATGGCAAGGCGCTGTTGCGTCAGCAGCAGATGCTGATGGTGCTTGCGCAGAAGGCCTGTGCCGCACCGGCGGAAGCAACCGTGGATGACGCGCAGGTGTCACTGCAGCTACGCCTGCCGAAGCGCTGCGCGGCGCGCAGCAGCCAGGGTCTGTTCGCGGGCGACGAGACGGCCTGGATGCCACCCCGCGGTGTGTCACCGCGCTACCCGAGGGAGGCCATGCAGGAAGGGCTTTCCGGTCGCAGCCTGCTCAAGGCCGTGGTGGATGCGAAGGGAGCCGTCGCTGCAGTGATTGTCGAAAGATCCAGTGGCCACGCGGTGCTGGATGAAGCGGCGGTTGAGGAACTGCGCGGCTGGCGCTTCACCCGCACCGACGCGAAGAGTGCAGTGCCGGAATTGAGCATCGTGCGCGTACCGATGCGCTATGAACTGTTGGAATAACGGCCATGCCGCCCGCGCATGGTAGTGATCTGCGCGCTACCGCAGTAGCGCCACATCATGCGTGGCTTCAATCATCGGTGACCACGATCCACTCCCACCACGGGTAGTGGTACTCGCGGTCGGTGGCATCCCAGTGCTGGCTGCAGTTTGTGCAGGCCACCCGATGCCGGTCGCCCCAGCCGTCCTCGGCCACGCCCAGTTCCAGCAAGCTCACATGCCCCTGTTCGATCAGCCGGCGTGGGTTGAAGAACAGATAATCCGGATACAGCGCGCACAGGCAGCCGCTGCGTTCACGCCAATAGCGCAGGCGGCGCAGTGCGGCTTTCAGGTGCACATCATTGCTGACCAGCGCCCCACCCAGCTGCATGCCATTGCAGGCGTGTTCGATGCGTTCGGCATGTGGCGCCAGCGCGTCAAGCGACCTGGCGCTGAACAACCGCGCCAGCTGGCTGCTGGCCGCGTGGATACGGCTGGCATCACGCGACAGCAGATCCTGCAGCAGCACGTCGGCCTGCGGATCGTCCAGCCGCGGTGGCGGCGATATGGACCAGGGCCAGCGCATCAACGGGGCCTGCCGATCGCGGCGTAGTGGCCGCCGGTCAGGCGCAGCAGGTCGGCCGGCACCAGCTCCACTTCCAGCCCGCGCCGCCCTGCGCTGACGTGCAACGTTGGCAGCGGCCGCGCGCTGGCATCGAGGAAGCTGCGCAGGCGCTTCTTCTGCCCCAGCGGACTGATGCCACCGACCAGATAGCCGGTGGCGCGCTGCGCGGCATCGACGGCGGCCATCTCGCACTTCTTGCACCCGGCCGCCTCGGCCAGTGCTTTCAGGTCGAGTTGGCCGGCCACCGGCACGATCGCTACCAGCAGCTCGTGTGTTTCGGTGGTGGCCAGCAGCGTCTTGAACACCTGTGCCGGGTCCAGCCCCAGCTTTTCGACGGCCTCGCCACCGTAGGAATCGGCGTGGGCGTCGTGCACGTAGCTGTGCACGGTATGAGAGATCTTTTCGCGCTTGAGCAGGTTGATGGCCGGAGTCATGGGGGCATCGTAGCGAGTAGGTAATGCGTTGCCTTGACCCAGGCTCGCCTGGTGGCGAGCGCTGGACGCTACCAAACTACTAAGTACCTAACCAAGCTGGCTTGGATACAGGTGTTGGCATCCACGGGTAGTGGTTAGTGTCAGTCACAAAGTTGGAGCTGAAATGATATCGGTGCCCCCAGAACTCAATGGAGTCAACACTCTCCAGTGGAGTGTTGAGGCTCAATATGTTTAAGCTCCAATAGGGGTTATCAACGTTTGTGATGAAGGATGCGTTGGCGCTCTCTGACTTGACCAGATCGCCCAAGGTTAGTCTATCCTCATGAAGAAGTGCCACTTCCCTTTCTGCCTTCGCGGCGATTTCGATGAAATCACTATAGATGGGTTCGATCCCATTGCAGAGGTTCTTCTGATGGAATATCACACTAATCTTTTGATCGAAGACGACGTCGTGATTGTGAGACATGGTTCCATATGCTGGTATTTCGCTTACGCTGATGCATGCATTTCTAATGTTGTTGTATCTTTTTAGCATTTCCTCAGTTCGGAACTTTCCAAGTTGGTACGAAAAGTAATGGGGCCCAAACTGGGTTTTCTCCAGCATGGGAGTTTTGAATCCAATTTCCGTACGAACCCATTGCTGGTCTTGGCTCTGGAATAGTGATATTTCAACTACTTCGTTCTTGATTGATGAAAGTTTTTTGTACCACTCGCTGTCACTATTTGTGGGGGTTGCGCTGGAAATGGCATTGATTCGATCAATGCATGTCTCAATTTCGAGAAGTACGTGTTTCGTATTCTGCTTTATAAGGTCGAGGTCATCTCTTTTGAGTGGTCTGAAATGTGCAAGTGAGTTTCTTACTGTCCCTATTTCATTTAACTTATTTAGTATAATTTGTTTTGTTGCCTTGAAATAAGGGGCGAAATGTTTCCAGTATGCATCAGAGGTTATTATTGTTGTGAGTTCTCCGCTGTTCAAATATAGCATTGGAGAGCTTACTTCGTATCCGAGATAACCGTGCTCGCGTGCTTGAGCTAAGCGCTTTTTTGTCTCGCTTTTAATGGTTGAGTTGCCTGATATTGCGGCATTATCCCATTTCTCGCCGAGCTCTTTCTTTAGAATTATATAGGCGAAGATTCTAAGTGAATTCTCGAACCTGAAAAGAATATTCAGAGCTTCGTAGTAGTAGAGGTCGAGCCACGTGGGTGGCACTTTGACGCTGTTCCCCTCAATTTCTGTAGCTTCTCTCCATTGCATCGCGTTTCTTCCTTAGGCTTCATGAGGTGATGTCAATCATAGATTCAACAGCATTGATGCGTAAAAAGAAACGGGCGCCCGAGGGCGCCCGTTATGTCTCCGTCCATTGCTGGGGTCAGAGCATCAGTAGCGGTAATGATCCGGCTTGAACGGACCTTCCACCGGCACGCCGATGTAGTCGGCCTGTTCCTGGCTCAGGGTGGTCAGCTTCACGCCGATCTTCTCCAGGTGCAGGCGGGCCACTTCTTCGTCCAGCTTCTTCGGCAGCAGGTACACCTTGTTCTCGTAGCTGCCCTTGTTGGCCCACAGGTCGATCTGGGCCAGGGTCTGGTTGGCGAACGAGTTGGACATCACGAAGCTCGGGTGGCCGGTGGCGCAGCCCAGGTTGACCAGGCGGCCTTCGGCCAGCAGGAAGATCGCGTTGCCGTTCGGGAAGATGTACTTGTCCACCTGCGGCTTGATGTTGACGTGCTTCACGCCCGGGAAGGCGACCAGCGCATCGACCTGGATCTCGTTGTCGAAGTGGCCGATGTTGCAGACGATGGCCTGGTCCTTCATCGCGCTCAGGTGCTCGATGCGGATGATGTCCTTGTTGCCGGTGGTGGTGACGTACAGGTCGGCACGGCCCAGGGTCGACTCGATGGTGTTGACCTCGAAGCCTTCCATCGCCGCCTGCAGGGCGCAGATCGGGTCGATCTCGGTAACCACCACGCGCGCACCGTAGGCACGCAGCGACGCGGCGCAGCCCTTGCCCACGTCACCGTAGCCGCAGACCACGGCGACCTTGCCGGCCAGCATCACGTCCATCGCGCGCTTGAGGCCATCGGCCAGCGACTCGCGGCAGCCGTACAGGTTGTCGAACTTGCTCTTGGTGACCGAGTCGTTGACGTTGATCGCCGGAATCAGCAGGGTGCCGGCCTGTGCCAGCTGGTACAGGCGGTGCACGCCGGTGGTGGTTTCTTCCGAAACGCCCTTCCAGTCCTTGACCACGCGGCCCCAGTAACCCGGGCGCTCCTTGGCCACGCGCTTGAGCAGGTTCTTGATGACCTGCTCTTCGTGCGAAGCGGCCTTTTCGTCGACCCAGGTGCTGCCGTTTTCCAGCTCGTAACCCTTGTGGATCAGCAGGGTCACGTCACCGCCGTCGTCGACCACCAGTTCCGGGCCGGTCAGGGTGCCGTCGGCCAGGGTGAAGGTCAGCGCGTCCAGGGTGCAGTCCCAGTACTCTTCCAGCGACTCGCCCTTCCAGGCGAACACGGGCGTGCCGGTGGCGGCGATGGCCGCAGCAGCGTGGTCCTGGGTCGAGAAGATGTTGCACGAGGCCCAGCGCACGTCGGCGCCGATGTCCTTCAGGGTCTCGATCAGCACCGCGGTCTGGATGGTCATGTGCAGCGAACCGGTCACGCGCACGCCCTTCAGCGGCAGCTCGGCCTGGTACTTGCGGCGGATCGACATCAGGCCCGGCATTTCGTGCTCGGCGATGTCCAGTTCCTTGCGGCCCCAGTCGGCCAGGGTGATGTCGCGGATCTTGTAATCACCTTCGGTGGAGAAGGTCTTGGCAACAGCATTCATGCAGTAGCTCCGGTTGTGGGCGAGCGGATGCTCGCATCTGGCCGGGCGCCGTTGTTGCAAAGCCACCTGGCCGAGCCTGGCCGGTCTCAGGGGATCCGGTCGCAGCGCCCCTCGGCAGGGGAGGATGCCCATTATATCGCGCCTCCGCTGTGACACAGCGATGACCCAACCATCGGCAGATGGGCGGATGTGCATGGCCTGTTAAGGTCGAGGGCTTCACGCAGCGAACAGGTGGAACAATGATGAGCACGCACGCACGCCGCAACCGGCGCTTGACCGGCCTGGTCCTGTCGATGGCCCTGCTGGCGGTGGTCCCGCAGGCCTGGGCTGCGGCCCCGCAGGTGGCACAGACCCAAGCGCAGGGCGTGACCGGCTACGAGCTGCCCTCGGCCGCACTGCAGGCGGTGGTCGACGCGCCGCGGGCGCCGTCGCTGTTCCTGTCGCCGCGCCGCGATGTCGCCGCGCTGATGCAGATGCCGTCGCTGCCGTCGATCCAGGTGGTGGCACAGCCGGAGCTGAAACTCGCGGGCCTGCGCATCAATCCGAAAACCTTCTCCGACAGCCGCTTCAGCTTCGGCCAGAAGCTGTGGCTGATGAACGTGGCCGACGGCAAGGAGCGGCAGATCAGCGGGTTGCCGGGCTCGTTGTCGATTGCCAGCCTGACGTGGTCGCCGGACCAGAAGTGGCTGGCCTTCAACCAGGTCGACGCCGCTACCGGTGCCAATGAACTGTGGCTGGTGGACGTTGCCGGCGGCAGCGCCCGTCGTCTGCTCGCCGGCCTGAACACCGTCCTTGGCAGTGGCTACCAGTGGTTGCCGGACAGCCGTGGGTTGGTGGTGTTCACCCGCCCGGCCAACCTGGGCGCCGCACCTGCCGCGGATGGCATTCCGACCGGCCCGGCCGTGCAGCAGACCAGCCAGGGCGGGGGCGTGGTGTCCATCCGCACCTACCAGGATCTGCTGAAGAACGAGGCCGACGCGCGCCAGTTCGATTACTACGCCACCACCCAGCCGGTGGAGGTCAGCCTGGACGGGCAGCGCCGTGCCATCGGTGCGGCCGGCATCTTCATGGGCTTTGCGGTGTCGCCCGATGGCCGCTTCGTGCTCAGCCAGCCAGTGCAGCGCCCGTACTCCTACGTGGTGCCGGTGAGCAGTTTCCCGCGCCGCATCGAAGTGCTCGAGCGCAGCACCGGCAAGCTGGTGCACACCGTGGCCGTGCGTCCGCTGGTGGAAGGCCTGCCGACCGGCAACGATGCCGAAGTGACCGGCGTGCGTGACATCAGCTGGCGCGGTGATGCCGATGCCACCCTGGTGTGGGCCGAAGCGCAGGACGGCGGCGATCCGAACAAGGAGGCCAAGGTGCGCGATGCGGTGTTCATGCAGGCCGCACCGTTCGACACGCCGCCGGTGACCCTGGCCCAGCTCGGCAGCCGTTACGCCGGCATCAGCTGGGGCCGTGGCGACCTGGCCCTGCTCAACGAATCGTGGTGGAAGACCCGCCGCAGCAAGACCTGGCTGATTGCACCGGACAACGCCAGCGCCGATGCCAGGCTGCTGTGGGACCGCGATGCGCAGGACCGTTATGCCGATCCGGGTCGTCCGCTGATGGCCAGCGATGACCGCGGCCGCTCGCTGCTGCAGACCACCGCTGATGGTGGCAGCCTGTATCTGGCCGGTGCCGGTGCATCGCCGGAGGGCGACCGTCCGTTCGTCGATCGCTTCGAGGTGGCCAGCGGCAAGGCGACGCGCCTGTTCCATTCGCAGGCACCGACCTACGCCGCGCCGGTGACGTTGCTGGATGCGCAGGCCAGTTCGCTGCTGATCAGCCGCGAGAGCCCGGATGAACCGACCAACTTCTACGTGCAGTCGCTGGCCGACACCAACGCTGCACCGCGTGCGCTGACCCACTTCGCCCATCCGCTGCCGCAGTTGAAGGGCGTGCAGAAAGAACAGATCCGCTACAAGCGCAAGGACGGCGTGGACCTGACCGCGACCCTGCTGCTGCCGCCGGGCTATGACCCCAAGCGCGATGGTCCGCGGCCGCTGCTGATGTGGGCCTACCCGGGTGAGTTCAAGAGCGCGGCGGCCGCCAGCCAGGTGACCGATTCGCCGTACCGCTTCAACGCGATCAGCTACTGGGGCCCGCAGGCGTTCCTGGCCAAGGGGTATGTGGTGCTGGCCAGCCCGTCGATGCCGATCATCGGCGAAGGCGACAAGGAACCCAACGACACCTACATCGAACAGCTGGTGGCCAATGCACAGGCTGCGGTGGACGAGGTGGTGCGTCGTGGCGTGACCGATCGCGAGCACATCGCCATCGGTGGCCATTCCTACGGTGCGTTCATGACCGCCAACCTGCTCGCGCACACCCGGCTGTTCAAGGCCGGCATCGCCCGCAGCGGTGCCTACAACCGCACGCTGACCCCGTTTGGTTTCCAGGCCGAAGAGCGCAATTACTGGCAGGCGCAGGACGTGTACCAGAAGATGGCGCCGTTCAACTACGCCGACCGGATCAAGGATCCGATCCTCTTCATCCATGGCATGGACGACAACAACTCGGGCACGTTCCCGCTGCAGAGCGAGCGCATGTTCGCTGCGGTGAAGGGCTTGGGCGGCACGGCCCGCCTGGTGATGCTGCCGAACGAGTCGCATGCCTACCGCGCCCGCGAATCGATCATGACCATGCTGGCCGAAAGCGAGCGCTGGCTGGAACAGACCATCGGCCCGGCCGAGCAGGGCAAGGCCAAGAAGAAGCGCTGACGCGCATGAGGGCGGCCCCCGCAACGGGGCCGCCTGTGCGGCTGCGCCGCCGCCCGAGCATGGGCTCGGTCGCTACACGGTATGGCGCGTGATGACGTCTGTAGAGCCGAGCCCACGCTCGGCTGCTTCTGCTGCGGATACGTGCAGATGAAACCATTTCCGCATCGCAGCATCGTGCGTAATCTGGTTTAGGCTTGGGGTCTGGATCCGTTGACCGAGGCCTGTGCGTCGCCGATGAACGAGTACCGCAGCAGTATCGAATTCGCTTCCCCCGATCTTCCCCTGCGTGACGATGTGCGCCGTCTCGGTGCACTGGTCGGCGACCTGCTGGTCGAGCAGGTGTCGGCCGCCTTCCTCGATGACGTCGAGGACGTGCGTACGCGTGCCATCGCCCGCCGCGAGAACCAGGCACCGCTGTCCGAACTGGCCGAAGGCCTGGCCGGGCGTGCACCGCAGCAGGCCGAGACCATGGTGCGGGCGTTCAGCACCTACTTCCAGGTGGTCAACATCGCCGAGCGCGTGCATCGCATCCGCCGCCGCCGCGACTACCAGCGCGCCGTTGCCGCCGCACCGCAACCCGATGGCCTGCAGGACGCCCTGCAGCACCTGAAGGCGCAGGGCGTTGGCCTGGACGAACTGGCGCAGTGGCTGCCACGCATCGATATCGAGCCGGTGTTCACCGCGCACCCGACCGAGGCCGTGCGTCGCGCGCTGCTGGAAAAAGAGCAGCTGATGGTCGCCAGCCTGGTCGACAACCTCGACGGCCAGCGTACGCCCGGTGAGGCCGCCGCCGACGCCGCGCGCTTCCGCATGGCGTTGACCGCCTCGTGGCAGACCACCGATTCCTCGCCGGTGCGTCCGACCGTGGACGACGAGCGCGAGCACGTCGGCTTCTATCTGGTGCAGGTGCTGTACCGGGTCATCCCGGTGCTGTACGAATCGCTGCAGCAGGCACTGCGCGATACCTATGGAGAGGAACTGCCGCTGCCACGCCTGCTGCGTTTCGGCACGTGGGTGGGCGGCGACATGGACGGCAATCCCAATGTGGATGCGCACACCATCCGCAACACGCTGGATGCACAGCGCGTTGCCGTGCTGGGCCAGTACCAGAAGGAACTGCTGCAGCTGGCCAGCCTGCTCAGCCAGTCCACCGAACGGGTAGGGGTGAGCGATGCACTGCAGGCGCGTGTCGCGCACTATCAGCAGTTGCTGCCGAAGGTGCAGTCGCGGCCACGCCATGCCGACATGCCGTACCGGTTGCTCAACGACCGCATGCGCGCGCGCCTGCAGGCCACGCTGGATGATGCCGACGGCGCTTATGCCGGCCCCGACGAACTGATCGATGACCTGCAGCTGATCCTCGACAGCCTGCGTGCGAACCGTGGCGAACATGCCGGCGGCTTCGCCGTGCAGCGCCTGCTGTGGCGGGTGAAGACCTTCGGCTTTCATCTGGCGCGGCTGGATGTGCGCCAGGAATCGAGCGTGCATGCGCGCGCGCTGGCGGCCGTGCTGGGCGGCGATGCGGCATGGGACGTATTGGATGCAGCCGGTCGCGCGCGCCTGCTGGCGCCACATGCCAGTGGTGAAACACCCTTGCCCGTTGGCGATGATGAGGGCAGCCAGCGCTTGGATGCAGTGTTCGCTGCATTGGCCGATGCGCGTGCGCGGCATGGTGGCGACGCGCTCGGCAGCTACATCATCTCGATGGCGCACGACCGTGGCGATGTGCTGGCGGTGCTGGCGCTGGCGCGCCGTGGTGGCCTGGTCGATGACGCTGGCGACGTGCCGCTGGATATCGCGCCGCTGTTCGAAACCGTGGACGATCTCAAGCGCGGCACTGCAACGCTGCGCGACCTGCTGGCCGATCCGGTGTATCGCGCGCATCTGCGTGCACGCGACGACGTGCAGATGGTGATGCTCGGTTATTCGGACAGCAGCAAGGACGGTGGCATTGCCGCCTCGCGCTGGGGCCTGCAACGCGCACAGGTTGAACTGCTGGAGGTGGCCGCCGAAGCGGGCCTGCGCCTGACCTTCTTCCATGGCCGCGGCGGCTCGATCAGCCGCGGTGGCGGCAAAACCACGCACGCGGTCGACGCCTCGCCACGTGGCAGCATCGATGGCCGCCTGCGGGTGACCGAACAGGGCGAGGTGATCCACCGCAAGTACGGCATCCGCGCGTTGGCGCTGCGTTCGCTGGAGCAGGCCACCGGTGCGGTGCTGCGCGCCAGCCTGCGCCCGCGTGCCGCAGAGCCGCGCGAGGAGGACTGGCGGCCGGTGATGGACGTGGTCGCCGGCTCCAGCAGCGAGGTCTATCGGGCGTTCGTCGGCCAGCCGCGTTTCATGGATTACTTCCGTACCGCTACGCCGATCGATGTGATCGAACGGATGACGCTGGGGTCGCGGCCTTCGCGCCGGCTCGGCCAGGATGCGGCGTTGACCAACCTGCGTGCGATTCCGTGGGTGTTTGCCTGGAGCCAGGCGCGCGCGGTGATTCCGGGCTGGTATGGCGTCGGCAGCGGCCTGCAGGCGGCGGTGGACGCCGGCCATGAAGCCACGCTGCGTGAGATGGCGCGGGACTGGCCGTTCTTCCGCACCTTCCTGGATGACATCGCGATGGTGCTGTCCAAGGGCGATATCACCATCGCCGAACAGTTCTCGCGCCTGTCAGGCGAGCTGCACGATGCGTTCTTCCCGCAGGTTGAACGCGAACTGGAACTGACCCGGCACTGGCTGCTGGCGCTGATGGGGCAGCAGACCCTGTTGGACCACGACGCGCGGCTGGCGCTGTCGATCCGCCTGCGCAATCCCTATGTGGACCCGATCAGCGTGCTGCAGGTGGACCTGCTCCAGCGCTGGCGCGAAAGTGGGCGCGAGGACGACGACCTGCTGCGCGCGCTGGTGGCCTGCGTGAATGGTGTTTCGCAGGGCGTGCAGAACACCGGTTGAAATGCATCCGCCGGGCATGGCCCGGCGCTACCTGCTTCGGTGGGTGCGGGGCTTGCCCCGCACGCCTTCATTCTTCCGGCGACGGCGGGTTGGACGCCAGCAGTTCCAGATGCCGCTGCTCCATTTCCTGGCGCAGCTGGCGGCGGATCAATGCGGCGGCCTGGCGGCGCTTCTCGTCCGAACTGGCCGGCTGCAATGACGGAACCGGCGTCGGCCGGCCTTCCTCGTCCACCGCCACCATGGTGAAGAAGCAGCTGTTGGCGTGGCGCACGCTGCGCTTGAGGATGTCTTCGGCCACCACCTTGACGCCGATTTCCATCGACGAGGTGCCGGTGTAGTTCACCGAGGCCAGGAAAGTGACCAGTTCGCCGACCGCGATCGGCTGGCGGAACACCACCTGGTCCACCGACAGGGTGACCACGTAGCGGCCGGCATAGCGGCTGGCGCAGGCATAAGCGACCTGGTCGAGCAGGCGCAGGATCGCGCCGCCGTGGACCTTGCCGGAGAAATTGGCCATCTCCGGCGACATCAGCACGGTCATGGACAGCTGGTGGGATTTGAGTTCGGTCGACATGGGGCGATTGTATCGGCGTGGCGTGGCTCGTGTAGAGCCGAGCCCATGCTCGGCTGCTCTTGGCGCAGACAAAAAGAAAGCCGAGCATGGGCTCGGCTCTACAGGAAGCAGAAGGGCCGCTTTCGCGGCCCTTCGTCTGTCTTACTTCAGCTTCGCGTCGGCGCGCAGGGCGGCGGCGCGATCGGTCTTCTCCCAGGAGAAGGCCGTAGCGTTGACGGTCTCGCCTTCGCCGTTGATGTAGCTGAACTCCTTCGGCTTGCGGCCGAAGTGGCCGTAGGCCGCGGTCTGCTGGTACATCGGGTGGATCAGGTCCAGCATCTTGATGATGCCGTACGGACGCAGGTCGAAGTGCTTGCGGATCAGCTTCTCGATCTTGTCGTCGCTGATCTTGCCGGTGCCGAAGGTGGTGACCGAGATCGAGGTCGGCTCAGCCACGCCGATGGCGTAGGAGACCTGCACTTCGCAACGGTCGGCCAGGCCGGCGGCAACCACGTTCTTGGCAACGTAGCGGGCAGCGTAGGCGGCCGAACGGTCAACCTTGGACGGGTCCTTGCCGGAGAACGCGCCACCACCGTGACGGGCCCAGCCGCCGTAGGTGTCGACGATGATCTTGCGGCCGGTCAGGCCGCAGTCGCCCACCGGGCCGCCGATCTCGAACTTGCCGGTCGGGTTGATGTGGAACTTGGTGCCCTTGTGCAGCCACTTGGCCGGCAGCACCGGCTTGATGATCTCTTCGCGGACGGCCTCGATGAGGTCCTTCTGCTTGATGCCCGGGGCATGCTGGGTCGACAGGACCACGGCGTCGATGGCCGAGACCACGCCGTTTTCATAGCGCAGGGTGACCTGGCTCTTGGCATCCGGACGCAGCCAGGACAGCGGCGAGTTGCGCTTCTTGCGGATCTTGGCCTGCTGCTCGACCAGGCGGTGCGACAGGTGGATCGCCGCCGGCATGTAGCTGTCGGTTTCGTTGGTGGCATAGCCGAACATCAGGCCCTGGTCGCCAGCGCCCATTTCTTCCGGCTTCTTGCGGTCAACGCCCTGGGCGATGTGCGGGGACTGCTTGCCGATCAGGTTCAGCACGCCGCAGGTGGCGCCGTCGAAGCCGACTTCGGAGCTGTCATAGCCGATGTCCACGATGACCTTGCGGGTCAGCGCTTCCAGGTCGATCCAGGCGCTGGTGGTGATCTCGCCGGCAACGATGGCAACGCCGGTCTTGACCATGGTCTCGCAGGCCACACGGGCGCGCTGGTCCTGGGTCAGGATCGCGTCCAGCACCGCATCGGAGATCTGGTCGGCAACCTTGTCCGGATGGCCTTCAGAGACCGACTCGGAGGTGAAGAGGTAGCTGGACATCAGGCTTAATATCCTTTGATTCGGATGGAAAGATGGGCGCGAATGATACACGGGGTGCGCCGCCTGTGCATTGTGAACCCGTATGGGTTGCCGGTGGTTAAGGTGTTGTGCCCGGCAGGGCAAGGCCTGGCGGGCATTGCGGGGGCATCGTGCACAGGCAGTGTTCCACTGGCGTGACCATTGCCGCCCCCCGCCGGGCCCGGATGGGCCGGCGCAGGCGCCGTCATCATTCTGCCGCCAAACCGCCATCTGACTGCCGCGTCCTGGGCGCAGGCTCTCGGCCAACCCGGCCGCCGGGCAGGAGTGGACACGCCATGCAGGAACTCGAACAGCGTCTGCAGCAACGCTATCCCGACTGGTTCCATGGCCGTCGCGGCCAACTGGCCCGGCCCCTGCTGCGCAGCGTCGGACGCTGGTCGCGGCTGGACCGGATCGAGGAGTTCCTGCGCCGCAATGCCAACGTGCGCGGTTTCGACTTCGTCGCCGCCGGATTGGATTTCATCGAGGGTCGCTACCACGTGGACCCCGCCGCGCTGGCGCGGATTCCCGCCACCGGCCGCCTGTTGATCGTGGCCAACCACCCCTCCGGCGCGCTGGATGCCTTGGCCCTGCTGGATGCGGTCGGCCGCATCCGCCGCGACGTGCGCATCGTGGCCAACGATCTGCTGGGTGCGATCGGGCCGCTGCAGGACCTGCTGCTGCCGGTACGCATCCTCGGTGGCAAGGTCCAGCGCACCAGCCTGCAGGCGGTGGAGCAGGCGCTGGCAGCCGAGCAGTGCGTGATCGTGTTCCCGGCCGGCGAGGTCTCGCGGTTGTCGCTGCTCGGCATCCGCGACGGTCGCTGGCAGCGGGGTTTTGTCCGCTTTGCCCGTGCCGCCGCCGCACCGGTACTGCCGGTGCGGGTGGAAGCGCGCAACTCGGCGCTGTTCTACGGCGCCTCGACGCTGTTCAAGCCGGCCGGTACGGCACTGCTGGCACGCGAGATGTTCGCCCGCCGTGGCCGGCCGCTGCGGCTGCGCATCGGCGAACCGATGCAGCTGGGGCAGGGTGACCCCGGCGCACAGCTGCTGGCGGTGCGCCGCGCGGTATACGCGCTGGGGCGCACTACGTCGGTTGCCGAAGGCTGCCCTGCAGGGCCCGAGCCGCTGGCCGCGCCGGTGCCGCCTGCACAGGTCGCCGCTGGCATTGCCGCTGCCACCGTGCTGGGGCAGACCGCCGATGGCAAACAGATCCTGCTGGCCCGCTGCGCGGCTGATTCGCCGTTGCTGCACGAGCTGGGGCGGCTGCGCGAATTGACCTTCCGCCAGGTGGGCGAGGGCACGGGGCGCAGTCGCGATCTGGACGACTTCGACCTGCACTACCAGCACATCGTGATCTGGGACGGCACCGCCCAGCGCATCGCCGGTGCCTACCGGATCATGCGTGGCGCGCAGGCGTTGGCGCGTCGGGGCCTGGCCGGGCTCTACAGTGCCTCGCTGTTCCGCTATTCCGACGATGCCATTCCACGCATTGCCGAGGGCCTGGAACTGGGCCGCAGCTTCGTGGTGCCCGATTACTGGGGCAGCCGCAGCCTGGATTACCTGTGGCAGGGCATCGGCGCCTATCTGCAATGCCAGCCCGGCATCCGCTATCTGTTCGGTGCGGTGTCGATCAGCGCCGCCTTGCCCCGCGATGCGCGCGAGCAGCTGGTGGCCTATTACCAGCGTTACTACGGCGCGGCCGATGGTCGGGTGCAATCGAACCGGCCGTTCCAGTACTTCGCCGCACCACCGTGCTTCGGCGAACTGGATGCGGCGGCCGCCTTCGATGTGCTCAAAGCCAACCTCGTCGCGCTCGGCACCGGCGTGCCCACCTTGTACCGGCAGTACACCGACCTGTGCGAACCCGGCGGTGCACGGTTCCTGGCGTTCGGCGTCGACCCGGATTTCAGCGACTCGATCGACGGCCTGATCGAAGTCGACCTGCACGCGATCCGGCCACACAAACGCAAACGCTACCTGCGCGATGCGGGGATGCCGGCATGAGCACGCTGGCGAACCTGGCACCGCATCGTCGCGCCGTGTTCGTCTCCGATGTGCATCTCGGGTCGCGGCATTGCCACGCCACCGAGCTTGCGCGTTTTCTCGGCACGCTGCGCTGTGAGCGCCTGTACCTGGTCGGCGACATCATCGACCTGTGGTGGATGGCACACCGACGCGCCAACTGGCGGCAATCGCACAGCGACGTCATTCTGGCCCTGCACGCGCTGCGGCGCGCCGGTACCGAGATCATCTACATCCCCGGCAACCACGACGCTTCGTTGCGCCAGGTGTGCGGCCTGATGCTGCCGGCGATGCAGGTGCGCCGCCGCGCGATCCACACCACCGCCGATGGCCGCCGGCTGCTGGTGGCGCATGGCGACGACTATGACGGCGTCACCCACTTCGGTGGCCTGCAGGAGCGCTTTGGTGACTGGCTGTACTACCGCATCCTTACCGGCAACCATCTGTTGAACGCGGTGCGGCGTCGACTCGGAATGCGCTACTGGTCGCTGTCCGAATTCCTGAAGCGCCAGAGCGGTGCGGCCGAACGCTACATCGAGCGCTTCGTGCAGGCCGGTCTGGATGATGTGCGCCGGCGTGGCCTGGATGGCATCGTCTGCGGACACATCCACCGCGCCGCGCTGATCGAACGCGATGGCCTGGTCTATGCCAATGACGGTGACTGGGTGGAGAGCCTGACCGCCTTGGCCGAAGACCACGATGGCGCATTGCGGCTGCTGGACCACAACGGGCAGACATTGGTGGAGCTGCCCGGGGCGCGGTTGTCGCAGGCGGCGTAAACCGCTCCTGTAGCGTCGAGCCATGCTCGACGGGCGTGCAAGGTGGTTCCCCTGTAGCGCCGAGCTCATGTTCGGCTGTCGTGGCGCCGAACGAAGCGCAGCCGAGCATGGGCTCGGCGCTACATACACCGCGCGCAACCCGCTAGCATCGGCCGATGGACTCATTGACCCAGATCGTTCTCGGCGGCGCCGTCGCTGCCGCCATCGCCCCGCCTGGACACCGCCGTGCCGCTCTGCTGGCCGGTGCCGCGCTCGGTACCCTGCCGGACCTGGATGCCCTGTGGCTGGGCGTTGCCGCCGCCGACCCGGTGGCGAACATGACCGACCATCGCAGTTTCAGCCATTCGCTGCTGGTGCTGCCGTGGGTAGCCGCGTTGATCTGGTGGCTGTTCAAGCGCTTCGGCAAGGGCAGGGTGGCGCAGTCACCGGTGCGCTGGTTCTGGGCGATCCAGCTGGCGCTGGTCACCCATCCGGTGCTGGATGCGTTCATCGTCTACGGCACGCAGCTGTGGTGGCCGTTGCAGCCGCATCCGGCGATGGGCTCGAGTGTCTTCATCATCGATCCCGGCTACACGGTGTGGCTGCTGCTGGGCTGCGTGCTGGCCTGGTTCGGTCGGGCGCGGCCGTGGGCGGGCAAGGTGCTTGGTGTTGCGCTGCTGCTCAGCAGTGCGTACCTGGGCTGGGGGCTGATCGCCAAGGCCCAGGTCGACCGTGCCGCGCAGCAGAGCCTGGCCGCGATGGGCCTGGGCGACGCGCCGCGGTTCTCGGTGCCGATGCCGTTCAATACCCTGCTATGGCGGGTGGTGGCGATGACCCCCAATGGCTACGTGGTCGGTGACCGCTCGCTGGTGGCCGACCACGCGCCGATGCGTTTCGAGGGGCATCCGTCCAACGTGCAGGCATTGCGCGAAGCGGCGGGAATTCCGGCGGTACAGCGTCTGCAGTGGTTCAACCGTGGCTTCATGCGCGCACAGGTGGTTGAAGGCCGGCTGGTGCTGAGCGACCTGCGCATGGGCCTGGAGCCGGACTACACCTTCAACTTCGCGGTGGCCGAGCAGGTTGACGGCCAGTGGCGTGCGATCGTGCCCGAGCAGCTGCGGGTGGACTACAGCAGCCCGGCCGCGCGTGCCGATGCCGGTCGCCGGTTGTCGGCCATGTGGCAGCGCATCTGGCACGAACCCGAACAGTAGATCCACGCCATGCGTGGATGGGGTGTGCATCGGCGGCGGCGGCCACGCATGGCGTGGCTCTACTGCCTCAATCGGTAGTGCCGGGACCGCTCAATACACGGTTGCGCGGCCCTGCACGAACGAATAGAAGAACACCGCGTTCGGATCGTTCTGCACCAGCCGGAACTCGCGACGCATGCCCTCCACCGTCTCTTCGTCCACCGTGCCGGCCTGCAGCAGCTGGTCGGCCGCCGACAGCAGCAGCTGTTCCCAGAACGCGATCATCGTCTTGCGACGCGCCGGTTCGCGGTTGTCCAGGTGGATGGTCTTGATCTCGGTGTGCACATCGCGGAAGCCGCCGGCCAGCAGTAGATTGCCCAGCTTGGCACCGACGAACGGGTCGCCGCCATGGTCGTACTGGAAATCGTTGAAGGCCATCCAGTAGCGCCAGATGTGCGGCGAATACGGATCAAGCAGGAACGAGGCATTCATCACCTCGGTGATGTACACCGGCGAGCCCGGGGCGAGTACGCGGCGTACTTCACTCAGCACGCGCGCGGGCGAGGGCACGTGTTCCAGCACCCAGCACAGGAAGGCCGCATCGAAGGTGCGGGCCTCGAACGGCAGTTCGCCGGCATCGGCCTGCTGCAGGGTGTAACGGTCGCTGCACCACGGCGTGCGCGCCAAGTTTTCGCGTGCGGTTTCCAGCTGGGTCTCGCTCAGGTCGACGCCGGTCACGTGCAACTCGGGGAAGCGGCGCAGCAGGATCTCGGTCTGTGCACCCACGCCGCTGCCGACTTCCAGCAGGCGCTTTGCGCCGCTGTAATCGATCTGGCCGAAGATGCTCGATTCCAGCAGGCGCGCCTGCGTCATCAGGCGCTGCTGCTCGGTGCCGGAGAACCCGTGCAGGTAGGTCGGGGAAGAAATCGGCGGGGGCATGGGGGCGGGCTCAGGCAGCGGAAGACATCGCCGGTTCCCCGGCGATCAGGCGGTCGAAATAGTCGGTGGTCAGCGCGATCTGGCTGGCCGGATCCTCGGCGCGGTTGACCACCGCGCGGAACGCGGCATTCTCCGGCCGGTCCTTGGCGTACCAGCCCAGGTGCTTGCGTGCGATGCGCACGCCCTGCGGTTCGCCATAGAAATCGTGCAGTGCATGCAGGTGGCCGAGCAGGATGTCGCGCACTTCGGCCAGCGACGGCGGCGGCAGTTCCTCGCCGGTGGCCAGGTAGTGCGCCACCTCGCGGAAGATCCACGGCCGGCCCTGTGCGGAGCGGCCGATCATCACCGCGTCCACGCCGGTCTGCTGCAGTACGAAGGCGGCCTTCTGCGGCGAATCGATGTCGCCGTTGGCGATCACCGGGATGCGCAACGCGGCTTTGATCTCGCCGATCGTGGCGTACTCGGCCTGGCCGGTGTAGTGCTGGTCGCGGGTACGGCCGTGCACGGCCAGCGCCGCGATGCCACTGGCCTCGGCGATGCGGGCGATGACCGGGCCGTTGCGATGGTCGCAGTCCCAGCCGGTGCGGATCTTCAGCGTCACCGGCACGTCCACCGCGTTGACCACCGCTTCGAGGATGCGCGCGACCAGCTGCTCGTCGCGCATCAGCGCTGAGCCGGCCCAGGCGTTGCACACCTTCTTGGCCGGGCAGCCCATGTTGATGTCGATGATCTGCGCGCCATGGTCGACGTTGTAACGCGCCGCCTCGGCCAGCTGCTGCGGTTCGGTACCGGCGATCTGCACGCTGATCGGCGCGGGTTCACCGGCATGGTCCATGCGGTGGATCGACTTGCGCGTGTTCCAGAAGCGCGGGTCACTGATGGTCATTTCCGAGGCGGCCAGGCCCGCGCCCAGCCGTTTGCACAGCAGGCGGAAGGGCTTGTCGGTGACGCCGGCCATGGGCGCAAGCACGACGTTGGGGGCAATGGAGTACGGGCCGATCTGCATGCGCCCATTGTAGGGCGCGGCCGGCGCCCCGGCGGAGTTGCCGGCCTGCCGGTTCAGACCGATCCGGACCGACCTCATGCCGCACGGGCATCAACAGATGCTTGACGGTTGCTTCCGTCGCCCCCAAGGGCAGGCGACGGTGGTCGGCTGGGTGAACCGCTGCCCTACAGGGATTGCCAGGTTTGGGCGGCGCCGAACGCGAACGCCAGCCCGAGGCCGAGGCAGACCAGCGAACTGGCCACCCAGAAGCGCTTGCCGTTGTAGCCGGGGCGCAGCACCGCCAGCACGAACCCCATCGCCGCGCGCAACAGCAGCACGGCTGTGATGCCGGCTGTCATCAGTGGCGGCCACCAATGCCCGGCCTCGGCCAGCCGGACCACGCGCCGGCCGGCACCGAAGCGCTCATACCAGGGGGCACCGAAAGCGATGCAGCCGATGTGCAGCAGGGCCGCGATGGCACTGCCGGTGGCCGCGACCAGCAGCCAGGGGAATCCGTTCATGTGTCGATGGTGGAAGAGGCCGCCTGCGCGGGGAATGCGTCAGAGCGTCGCAGCTGATCCACACCGTGCGTGGGTGGCGCGCACAAAAAAAGCCCGGGTGTCTGCACACCCGGGCTTCTTCATCCACGCATGGCGTGGATCTACTTCACTTCGGCGTCGGCCGGGGTGAAGCGCGGCATTGCCGCGGCCGCACCTTCCTTCTCGGTCGAGCGACCGGCGAACTGGTTGGCGAAGCGCACGTGGCGGGCGAACGGAGCGTCCGGAACCTGGGCGATCGAGGCCACCAGCGCACCGTTGAAGGCATCGCCGGCACCGGTGGTGTCGATCGCCTGCACCTGTTCGGCACCCACGCGGTAGTACGGCTGGGTGTCACCACGCAGATGCTCGTCGGCATGCGACACGAACACGCCCACCGAACCCAGGGTCACCACTACCGTGCCGTTGCCGACCAGCTTGCGGCACAGCGCGTGCAGGCTGGCGCCGTCCAGTGCGGCAACGTCGTTGGCATCCACGCGCTCGCCGACATGGCGGCCGAGCAGGGCGGCGAACTCGGTCTCGTTCGGGGTGATCACATCGGCCAGCTTGAGCAGGCCGATGCTCGACGGGGCATCGGCCGGGGCGGCGTTGAGAACGGTGGTGACACCGGCCTCGCGGGCCACGGCCAGCGCCGCTTCGATGGTCTGCACCGGCGATTCCAGCTGCACCAGCACCACCTTGGCGCCGGTCAGCAGGGCCTGCTGTTGCTGCACGAAGTCGGTGCTCAGCGCCGCGTTGGCGCCCGGGCCGATGACAATGGTGTTGCGGCCACGGGCATCGACATAGATGCCGGCGGTGCCGGTCGGCTCGCTGCTGGCTTCGGCAATCAGCGCGAAACCATCCTGCGCGGCCAGGTCACGGGCGGTAGCACCACCCGCGTCGTCGCCCAGCGCACACAGGAAGCTGGTGTCAGCGCCGGCACGGCAGGCGGCAACGGCCTGGTTGAAGCCCTTGCCACCCGGGCCGGTGCTGTAGCGGCCGGCAATGGTCGCACCCGGTGCCGGCAGCGACTCGCACCGCCACACGTGATCGACATTGAAGGAACCGACGACAACGACACTGCTGCTCATAGGGAATCTTTTCTCGAACTAGGGTTCAGCTGAAATGCGTCAGCACGCCGGCGATGGTAGCCGTCATGAAGGTTGCGATGGTACCGCCCAGCACCGCGCGCAGGCCGAACTTGGCCAGGTCGTGGCGACGTTCCGGTGCCAACCCGCCGATGCCGCCGATCTGGATCGCGATCGAGCTGAAATTGGCGAAGCCGCACAGCGCGTAGGTGGCGATCAGGCGACCTTCGTCGGACAGGCTCATGCCCGGCACCTGGCCATTCACGATCTTCGACAGTTCGGTGTAGGCGACGAACTCGTTGATCACGACCTTTTGGCCGATCAGCGAACCGACGGTGGTGGCGTCGGCCCACGGGGTACCGATCACCCAGGCAATCGGCGCCAGCACGTAGCCGAAGATGGTCGACAGGTCGGTCGGCTTGCCGATCGCCGCAGCCAGACCGGTGACTTCACCAATCCAGGTCAGCGGCGCATTGAGCAGGGCGATCAGGGCGATGAAGGCCAGCAGCATCGCACCGATGTTCAGTGCCAGCTTCAGGCCGTCACCGGCGCCGGCCGCAGCCGCGTCGATGATGTTGCTGGAGGTCTTCTCCACTTCCATCTTGACCGTGCCGCGGGTCAGCGGGGTGCCGGTTTCCGGAATCAGCAGCTTGGCCACGACCAGGGTGGCCGGGGCCGCCATGATGCTGGCCGCCAGCAGATGCTTGGCGTAGAACGCCTGCTGCACCGGATCGCCACCGCCCAGCATGCCCACGTACGCGGCAAGCACGCCGCCGGCGATATGGGCCATGCCGCCGATCATCATCGTCAGCAGCTCGGACTGGGTCATCTTGGCGATGTACGGACGCACCGTCAGCGGTGCCTCGGTCTGGCCGATGAACACGCTGGCGCAGACGCTGGTGGTTTCCGCACCGGACACGCGCATCACCTTGGTGATCGACCAGGCCATCACCCGCACGATCGCCTGCATGACGTTGAGGTGGTACATGACCCCCATCAGCGCCGAGAAGAAGATGATCGTCGGCAGCACCTGGAAGGCGAAGATGAAACCGTAGTTCTTGACGTCCATCAACGAGCCGAAGATGAACTTCGAACCTTCGTTGACGAAGCTCAGCACCTTCACGAAGCCCTGGCCCAGCGCATCGAATACGTCGCGCCCGCCCGGTACCAGGATCACCAGTGCCGCAAAGGCGATCTGCAGGGTGATGCCGGTGGCGACCAGCTTCCAGTCCACCGCGCGCTTGTTGTTGGAAAACAGCCAGGTGATGCCGATCAGCACCGCCAAACCGAACAGGCCGAAGCCGATCCTGCCCAAACCTTCGACCATCTGAGTGACTCCCCTGGGGCGTCGCGAAAAACGGGAAGCCTAGTGCAGGGCAGGGGCCGGAGCAAGGAAAAGCGGTCTGCGCGCGGGCATCGGCTCCGATCAGGCCAGCAACAGCAAGGGGTTGGGCCTGCCGGGACAGGTAGAATGGTGGCTTGATCCCGGCCCGAATGCGGGCCCGCAGCAGGAGAATCGCATGCTCTACCGTCGCCTTGGCTCCACCGGCCTGCCGATTTCCGCCCTGTCCTTCGGCGCCTGGGTGACCTTCGGCGACCAGGTGCCGCGCGATGAGGCACGCAACCTGGTGGCGGCGGCCTGGGACCATGGCATCAACTTCTTCGACAACGCCGAGGGCTATGCCAACGGCCGCGCCGAGCAGGTGATGGGCGATGTGATTGCCGACCTGCGGCTGCCGCGCGATGGTTTCTGCGTGTCCAGCAAGGTGTTCTTCGGCAGTGCCCAGGACCCGCGGCCGACCCAGCGCGGCCTGTCGCGCAAGCATGTGACCGACGCCTGCCATGCTGCGCTCAAGCGCCTGCGGGTGGAGTACCTGGACCTTTATTACTGTCATCGTCCGGATCCGGACGCTCCGATCGCTGAAACGGTGCATGCCATGGACACTCTGGTCCGGCAGGGCAAGGTGCTGTACTGGGGCACGTCGGAATGGTCGGCCAACCAGATCCAGGAAGCGGTGGACATCGCCGCGCGCCACAACCTGCAGGCACCGTCGATGGAGCAGCCGCAGTACAACCTGCTGCATCGGGAGCGGGTGGAAGTGGAGTACGCGCCGCTGTATGCCACGGCCGGGCTGGGCACCACGATCTTCTCGCCGCTGGCCTCGGGCCTGCTGAGCGGCAAGTACGACGACGGCGTGCCGGCCGATGCACGCCTGGGGCGCGAGGGCATGGGCTGGCTGCAGGATCTGGTGCTGGGCGACAACGCCGATGCGCGCCTGGCCCGGGTGCGTCGCTTCAGTGCCGTGGCGCGCGACCTGGGCCACGCCCCGGCCAGCCTGGCCATCGCCTGGTGCCTGCGCAATCCCAACGTCTCCAGTGTGATCCTCGGCGCCAGCCGGGTCAGCCAGCTGCTGCAGAACCTGCAGGCGCTGGACGTGCTGGCACAGGTGGACGACGCTGGCTGGGCGCAGGTGGAAGCCGTATTCGCCTGAGGACCGGGGACAGGTTTGTAGGGCCGAGCCCACGCTCGCCCGGCCTTACCGCGCCCAATGGCGCTTATTTCAATAGACAAAAACTATCGAAATTTAAATTTCGATCATTAATTCCATCAACTAAGTTGAGAATGATTGTTGATTGTCAACTGAGAATCATTATCATTTAACTCGTCCCTCGCACGAGTCCAGATGCTCATGAATGCTCAACCTGTACTGCTGCGCCCCGAAACGCTGACCCTCCGCGACCGCCCGGTTCGTGTCGTGCCGCCGGAAGAGGTCATCGACAGCGAAGCCCTGCTCAAGGGCCGTCGTGAAATCCTGATCCAGCACGGTGACCGTTTCTACCGTCTGCGTCATACCAGCAACGACAAGCTGATCCTGACCAAGTAACGCGGCCTGGTCGCCCGCCTCCCTCCCTCCTGTCGGCAGCGCCGACAGGGTGGGCGACCCGTCCGCTCCTGCTCTCTCCCCCTCGGTCTACCGTTCATGCCTGCCTGGTGTGGCGGTGGCCGGGGGTTCCCCTGCCTGACCGAATGATGCCGATGACCCGCCCGACCGCCCTTTCCATTGCCCTGTGGATGGCCCTGCCGCTGTCCGCCCATGCTGCTGCCGATGCCGCGCCCGACGCGCGCGAGTTCGATCGGGTGCAGGTCACCGCCACCCGCACCGAGCGGGCAGTGAGCGATGTCGCGGCCACCGTCGATGTGATCGACCGCGAGCAGATGGACCGGCATCTGGTGCAGGACATCAAGGATCTGGTCCGCTACGAGCCGGGCCTGTCGGTCAGCCGCAGCGCAACCCGTTTCGGTCTCGGCAGCATCCGCATCCGCGGCCTGGACGGCAATCGTGTGCGCATCCAGACCGATGGCATCGCCATGCCGACCAGCTTCAACATCGGCTCGTTCTCCAACGCCAACCGCAACTTCACCGATCTGGACACGCTCAAGCGCGTGGAGATCGTGCGCGGACCGGCCAGCTCGCTGTACGGCTCGGACGCACTCGGCGGCGTGGTTGCCTTCGTCACCAAGGACCCGGCCGATTACCTGAAGGATGGCAAGGACAGCTACGTCGGCCTGAAGTTCGGCTACGACGGCGAGTGGAAAGGCCTGCTCGGTGGCGTCACCAGCGCCTTCGGTGGCGAACACTGGAGTGGCATGGTCAACATCAACCACCGCCAGGGCCAGGAAACCGACAACAAGGGTGATGTGCGCAGCAACGACAACACGCGCACTGCGGCCAACCCGCAGGACCGTGATGGCCGCAGCGGCCTGGCCAAGCTGGTCTATGCACCCAGCGACGACCAGCGCTTCCGCCTGACCGTGGAAGGCAACGAAGACAACACCGATACCGACGTGCTGTCCTCGATCGACCGCACCACCACCACCGGCATGAAGGCGCGCGACACGCAGAACCGCACCCGCGTGTCCTTCGCCCACGAGATGGATGCGCTGGACAAGGGCTTCGCCGACAGCCTGCACTGGCAGGTCTACACGCAGGACAGCGAAACCACGCAGCGTACCGACGAGGCGCGCGCCAACGGCAGCCGCCGCCATCGCGAGTTCAGTTTCGACCAGCGCGTGTATGGCCTGCAGGCGGTGTTCAACAAGGCCTTCAGCACCGGCAGCGTCGAACACGCGCTGACCTATGGCTTCGATGGCGCCCGCACCGAGATCCGCCAGAAGCGCGATGGCTACCAGGTCAGCAACCGTGGCGTGGTCAGCACGACGATCCTGCCCGACGCGTTCCCCGTGCGCGATTTCCCGATCAGCAAGACCACCGAGCTGGGCCTGTACGCACAGGATGAAATGCGCCTGGCCGACGGCAAGCTGTCGCTGGTGCCCGGCGTGCGCGTGGACCGTTACGAACTGAAGCCGGACGTGGACAGCATCTTCGCCGAGGACAATCCGGGCGTGGCCGTGTCGGAGCTGAAGAAGACCAGCGTGTCGCCGAAGTTCGGCCTGGTCTATCGCTTCACCGACGCGTGGTCGCTGTTTGCCGGTTATTCGCGTGGCTTCCGCTCGCCGCCGTACAACGACGTCAACCTCGGCTTCACCAATTTCGCCTTCGGCTACACCGCCATTCCCAACCCGGACCTGAAGCCGGAAACCAGCGACGGTGTCGAACTGGGCCTGCGATTCCTGTCGCCGGCGGCGTACGTGAGCCTGAGCGGCTACTACAACGACTACAAGGACTTCATCGAGTCGCAGACGCTGGTGGGAACCAACGCGCAGGGCTTGATGGTGTTCCAGTCGCGCAACATCGCCGACGCACGCATCTACGGCGCCGAACTGAAGGCCGGCGTCGACTTCGGCCAGATCAGTCCGGCGCTGCAGGGGTGGGCGCTGCGCAGTGCGGTGGCGTGGTCGCGCGGCGACAACAAGACCGCCGATGTGCCGCTGGACTCGGTCGATCCAATGCGCGGCACCGTCGGCCTGATGTACGACACCGATACCTGGGGCGTCGAACTGGCCGGCACCTTCGTCAAGCGCAAGGACCGTGTGGCCTCGACCGCCATCTATCGCCCGGCCGGCTATGGCCTGGCCGATCTGATGGCGCACTGGAACTTCGCCCCGGGCGCCACCTTCAACGTCGGTGTCTTCAACCTGGGTGACAAGCGTTACATCGACTGGTCCAACGGCGGCTCGACCCTGTCAGCCACCAGCACCGTTCTGGACCGCTTTACCAGCCCCGGCCGCACTCTGTCGGCCAGCCTTGCCGTGTCCTGGTGATCCCATGAGCCGAGCCCTGTCTGCGCGTCGCCTGCCGTCCTCCCTGTCGCGTTCGTCGCTGCGGGCCTGGCCTGCGCCGGAACAGCTGGCAGCGCTCGGCACCGTGTTGTGCCTGTACCACGCCGATGGCAATGAACTTGGCGGCTGGCGCCAGGCAGTATCGGTGCATGCCTGCCAGGGCGTGGACAGCGAGGGCCTGCGCGAAAGCCTGTGCTTCCTTGATGCACGCGGCCGCTGCGTGTGGCGCCTGTACCTGTTGCCGGACAGCGATTTCCTGGCCTGGGACCGGCTGGTGGCGACGCTGCCGCCCGGTCCTTCGCACGATGCCGATGGCAGCGTCGGTGAGCGCCTGTGGCGGCGCCTGGCCGGGCATCTGGGCGGCCAGCGCTGGCGCCTGTGCACGCTGCGCCTGCATGCTGCCGACGAGGGCCGGACCCTGGCCGCCAGCCTGTCCACATTGTCGTCGCTGGGCGCCGCCACCGCGCGCCGGATCGCGCGCATCGAAGGCGCCGAAGGCGAACTGGCGATCGACGACTGTTGTTGTGCCGATGCCGCACGCCGCCCTGCCGCGCGCGCTCCCGGCGACCTGCCGCTGGTCCGCCTGTGACCTGATTGCGATGGATCGACTGCCGGCCAGGATGGCCTTTCCACGAAACCTGCAACCCCGAAGGAAGACCCGATGAAGTTCCAGACAGCCAGCGTGATGGTGCTGCTCGCCGCCAGTGGCGCCGCCAGCGCGCAGCCCTCCGACATCGCCCGTGACCACGACAGCATCCTGGCCATGCAGGGTGAGTACACGGTGGATTTCGCCTTCGATGAAACCGTGCTGCTGAAGCCGGGTTACGAGCGCGCGCCGGCCATGCGCAGTGGCGGCAACGAAGTGGTGATCGTGGTCGAGGACAGCCCGAAGCGCATCGTTCTGCAGCACCTGCTGGTGGACAGCAAGAGCGGCCACGTGACAAAGCACTGGCGGCAGGACTGGGTATACGAAGCGCCGAACCGCTTCGAGTTCAGCGCCGACCAGACCTGGCAGGTACGCACCATCGCGGCGGCGACCAACCAGGGTGCCTGGACCCAGTGCGTGTACGAAGTCAGCGATGCACCGCGCTACTGCGGCACCGGCACGTGGACCTACGGCAACAACGTGCCGACCTGGACCAGCGACATCAGCTGGCGGCCGCTGCCACGCCGCGAATACACCAAGCGCAGCGATTACAACGCGCTGGCCGTGGTCAACCGCCACACCCTGACCCCGAACGGCTGGACCCACGAGCAGTTCAACACCAAGGTGCAGCGCAACGCCGATGGCAGCCAGGTCGAAATCGCCCGCGAATTCGGCTTCAACGACTACATCAGGACCACCGAGGTCGACTTCACCCCGGCGCGTGATTACTGGAAGGCAACCGCCGGTTACTGGAGCAAAGTGCGCCAGCGCTGGGACGGCTTCCTGACCCAGGCCCCGGGCGTGCACCTGAAGACCAAACTCGATGGCATGGCGATGATCATCCCGTTGTTCACCCAGGCCGAAGACGTGCAGGCCGGCAAGAAGGTGAAGGACAAGCAGATCGACGAAGTCTTCGCCAAGTACGTGGAAAAGGCGCCGAAGGAAGGTTGATCGGCGCGGTAGGGTGTCGGACGTGCACTGCACTGGTGGGTGCCGGGCTTGCTCGGCACGCTCTCCGGCGGTGATTGCACCCGGCATCCACGCGTCGTGCCGCGTTGTTTGGCGCCGAATGCGCCTGGCTATGACGCGTTTCACCGCGATTTTCCTCGCATTTCTGCGTGAGGCTGGCACGCGATAGGATGGGCAACCTGTGCTGTCCACGATCTTCCCCATCGATGAAACTCTCCACTCTCTGCAACCAGCTGCTGCCCGGCGAAGCCTGCGATGACATCGAGAGCTTCTTCCTCGAAATCGATGATTTCGAGGAGGTGCCGCTTGTTTCGCGCTTGAGTCGAATCGATGACTTGCTGGAGCGATTGGGGCCTCGATGGACATCGGCCTATCTGCTCAGTCTCTGCAGCCACGTGCTTTCAACCGTGCGTATTGCTGGCAGGGTGCGCAGTGCGACGGGCTCGGAAATGTTCCTCGCGTTGAGTTTTACCGAGTTCGAGCTGCATGCGGAGGAGGGTGTGCTGCTTCCTCACGTCTTCTACTACCCAGGCCCCGAGGGCGTCGCCCTGGGGCATCGCCTTCGGCACGAATGCGACACGACCGCTTTGGCAGAAATCGCGCTGGTGCGCTCCGTGTTCGAAGATGCGGATATGCTCGCGGGCTTTCGCTTCTGCGGGAGCCGGACGGATGGTCCGCCGGGTCACGACGTCGTCCGTGTCTTTGCGATTCCAGTGGCGGAAGGCAGCGAGTGCTGAGGGCGATCGTGCCAGATCTCCCGATGTTCGATGGCTACCTGACCAACCCGATAACCTACGACCGTCTCGAGCAGCATTTCCTCGACCACTTCACGGCCGGAATCCAGGCGACCAAGCTGCGCGCTGAAGACTTCCGTAACCCACATTACAACGTGTTCTTCGAGGATGGCACGAAGGATCGCGAAGCCAATCCGATCTTCTCCGCCATGCACCTCCCAAGCGGCAACATCGTCCGCGTGGTCATTTGCGGAAGCCACCCGGAGTACACCGAACTCCGCAAGCGGGTGGGTGACAACGATGCGCAGGTGGAGCTCTGCCTGTTCATTGCCTTGGCGGACATGCAGCGTGCGATGGAGACGACCGTGATCTGGGCGAAGCAACAGGCGTCGTGAACCGCATCCACGCATGGCGTGGATCTACCAGCGATAGTCCCAGTAGATCCGCGCCGCGCATGCCAGTAGATCCACGCCATGCGTGGATGCCTTTGCTTTCACAACGGCGTCAGGCTTCCCGCAGTGCCAATGCCGGTGGCGTGTGCAGGATCCGACGGGTGCCCAGCCAACCAGCCAGCAGGCTCAGGCCGATGCCGAGCAGGCCACCCAGCAGCAAGCCCGGCCACGGCGGTAGCAGCGGCAGCTCGAACACCTTCTGCGACACCGCCACGCCGATCACCGCTGCCGCGCCCACCGCCAACAGCGCCGCCAGCGCGCCCAGCGCACCGAACTCGACCAGCACCGCGCCACGCAGCTGGCGCCGCGTTGCACCCAGCGTGCGCAGCACGGCGCTGTCATAGCGGCGCTCGCCAGCCGTCGCCTGCAGTGCCGCCAGCAGCACCAGCACGCCGGCCAGCAGGCTGAACACCATCACCAGCTGCACCGCCTGCGCTACCCGTTCCATCACATCGCGCACCTGCGAGATCACCGCATCCACGTCCAGCAGCGACAGGTTCGGTTGCGCGCGCACAAGGGCCCCGAGACCCGCCGCCTGTCCCGCCGGCAGATGGAACGCCGACAGCAGGTTGTGCGGTGTATCGCCCACCGCTTTCGGGTTCAACAGCACGAAGAAGTTCGGCCGGAAGGTGTTCCAGTCGGCCTTGCGCACGCTGGTGACGCTGAACTCGCGCTCCTGCTCGCCCACCGCAATGGTGATGCGATCACCCGGGTACACGCCGTAGCGCTTGGCCCAGCCGATCTCCACCGAGGCCTCGGCGGCGGTGCTGTCCGGCGTCCAGAACGTGCCGTTGACCAGTGTGTTGGCCGGCGGGAACGTGCTGCGCCAGCTGAAGTTCAGCGGACGGTTCTCGTCATCGTCGTCGCGCTGGCCTTCGCCCTGCGGCTGATTGTCGTCGGCCGGCGTGCGGTCCACCCGCAGCGGCGGCTTGCCGTTGATTGCGATCAGGCGCCCGGTGGCCATCGGTTCGATGCTGGCATCATCCGCTCCCAGGCCCTGCAGTGCGGCCAGCACGCTGTCGCGCTGCTCGGGTTGGATGTTGATCAGGAAGTAGTTCGGCGTGTCCGCGGGCAGGCGCTCGCGCCACTGCTGCAGCAGGCCGGGGCCGATCACCGCCAGCAACAGCAGCGCGCACAGCGACAGTGACAGCCCCACCAGCTGCATCACCGCCAGCATCCGCCGCCGCGTCAGCGCGGCCAGGCCCAAGCGCCAGTTGCCATGCAGACGATGCTGCAGGCCACGCAGCAGCTGCAGCAGGAGGAACCCGACCACGCCTGCAGCGACCGCCAGCCCGGCCAGGCCGCCCAGCACCCACAGGGCCAGCTTCAGATCGCCGGTGACCTGCACCGCCAGTACCAGACTGGCCGCCAGTGCGGCCACATAGGCCAGCAGCGAGGCCGGTGGCAAGGCGGCAAACGAGCGGTTGAGCACGCGCATCGGCGGCACGCCACGCAGGCGCAGCAGTGGTGGCAGTCCGAAGCCGAACAGCAGCAACAGTCCGATCCCCGCGCCGGTCAGCGCAGGCATCGCTTCGGGCAGCGGCAGGCGTTGCGGCACCAGGCTGCCCAACACCTGCACCAGTCCTTCCTGCGCCGCCATGCCCAGGCCGATGCCGATCGCACAGGCCGGCACGGCCAGCATCAGCAGCTGCAGGGCCAGGCCAGCCAGAATGTCGCGCTGGCGTGCACCCAGGCAGCGCAGGATCGCCACCTGGTCGATGCGACGCAGGGCGAACCGGTTGGCCGCCAGTGCGGTGGCCACGCCAGCCAGCAGTACCGCCAGCAGTGCGCTGAGGCCGAGGAAACGACCGGCCAGGTCGAAGGCCTGGCGCACACCGCGCTGGGTATCGTTCACGCTGAGCAGGCGCATGCCTTTCACCTGCGGCAGCAGCCATTGCCGGAATGCAGCGATGTCGGTGGCCGGGCCGGCGAACATCAGGCGGTAATTGATGCGGCTGCCGGGGCCGAGCAGGCCGGTGCCTTCCACATCGGCGCGGTTGACCAGCAGGGTCGGCGACAGCGTCAGCAGGTCGCCACCGGCATCCGGTTCGGATTCGATGATGCCGGCGATGCGCAGCGTGCCCGCACCGAATTCCAGATCGTCGCCGGCTTTCAGGCCCAGCGCCTGCAGCAGGCGTGGATCGGCATAGGCCTGGCCTTTGGCCGGCATGCCGGCATCGGCGATCAGCGCGCCGCCGGGCGTGGCGCGCACGCGCAGCGCGCCGCGCAGCGGGTAGCCTGCCTCCGCGGCCTTGATGCTGGCCATCTGGCTGGCATCGCCCTGGAACAGCACGCTGCCGAAGCTGGCCAGCCGCGTGTGCGCCAGGCCGCGTCGCTGCGCTTCGTCGGCAAATGCGGCAGGCGGGTCATCGCGTCCGGCCACGCCGAGGTCGCCGCCGAGCATTTCCGCCGCGCTGCCGGTCAGTGCCAGGTTGACCCGGTTGACCAGCGTGCCCACCGCCGTCATCACCGCCACGCCCAGTACCAGGGCGGCGAAGACGGTCAGCAGATCACCGGCCAGGGCTTCGCGGCGCAGCGCGCGCCACGCATGCCGCAGCAGGTTCATGCGTCCACTCCATGTTCCACCGGCTGCAGGCGGCCGTTGTCGATGCGATGGATGTACTGGCAGCGCTGCGCCAGGCGCAGGTCGTGGGTGACCAGCACCAGGGTGGTACCGCTGCCGGCATTGAGTTCGAACAGCAGATCGCTGATGTGCTGGCCGGTGGCCTGGTCCAGCGAGCCGGTGGGCTCATCGGCGAACAGGATGCGCGGGCGGCTGACGAACGCACGAGCGAGGGCCACACGCTGCTGCTCGCCGCCGGACAACTGCCGCGGATAGTGGCGGGCGCGATGCGAGAGCCCGACTGCGGCCAGCACCTCATCCACCCGCGTGCGGTCCTCCCGCCCGGCCAGTTCCAGTGGCAGTGCGATGTTCTCGGCCGCCGTCAGCGCCGGCAGCAGGTGGAAGCTCTGGAAGACGAAGCCGACGTCGCGCGCGCGCAGCTGTGCACGCGCCTCTTCGTCCAATGCCGTCAGATCCTGGCCCGCCAGCGCGATGCGGCCCCGGCTGGGCAGGTCCAGCCCGGCCAGCAGGCCGAGCAGGGTGGTCTTGCCGGAACCGGAGGCGCCGACGATGGCTACGCTGGTGCCTTCATGGACGGTCAGGGTGATGTTGTCCAGTATGTGGACTTCACCCTCCGGGCCATGCACGGATTTGCCGACCTGGTCGACGGCGATGGCGACGGGCGCGCTGCGGGGGGACAGGCTGTCGATGAGGAGACTCCAATGCACAAGACGGGATGGAGCCGGCAAGCCGGCGCAATGATGGTGCTGTTGCTAGGGTTGCTGCTGTTGCCGGCACTGGCGTGTGCCAAAGGTCCGGCCACCGGTACCGTGCTGGTGCTCGGTGACAGCCTCAGTGCCGCCCACAATATCCCGGCCGATGCAGGCTGGGTCAGCCTGCTGCAGCAGCGGGTCAGGCAGCAGTCGAAAACCCCGCCGCGCATCGTCAACGCCAGCATGAGCGGGGAAACCACCGCCGGCGCGCTGACCCGCCTGCCGGGCCTGCTCGGGCGGGAAAAGCCCACGGTGGTGGTGATCGCCCTCGGTGGCAACGATGCGCTGCGCGGCCTGACTCCGGCGCAGGTGCAGGGCAACCTGGAAAAAATGGTGCAGGCCAGCCAGAAGGCCGGTGCCAAGGTGCTGCTGCTGGGCATCGACGTGCCGCCCAACTATGGGCCGGGCTACCGCCAACGCCTGGCGGCGGCGTACCGGACGCTGGCCACGCAGTACAAGGTGCCGTTGCTGCCGTTCCTGCTGGAAGGCGTGGCCCTGCAGCCGGGATTGATGCAGGCAGACGGCCTGCATCCCACCGCGCAGGCGCAGCCGAAGGTACTGGACAACGTATGGCCGCTGCTGAAACCGCTGCTGTGAGCACGCCATCTTCTTTTCATTGACGCAACTTCACATCGCGTGCACCGTCGATCGGGCATGTTTCACAAAGCTGAAGAAAGAGGGATTCTCATGCGTCAGACGAAGGAGACTTCCGGCTTGGTGCTGGTGGTCGAAGACAACCGCAATATCTCCGAGATGATCGGTGAATACCTGGAAGGCCGTGGCTTCGAGGTGGACTATGCGCAGGATGGCCTGGACGGCTACCGTCTGGCTGCCGAGAACAGCTACGACGTGGTCGTGCTGGACCTGATGCTGCCGCGACTGGATGGCATCGAAGTGTGCCGCCGGCTGCGCAACGATGCGCGCAAGTCGACCCCGGTGCTGATGCTGACCGCGCGCGACACGCTGGATGACAAGCTCACCGGCCTTGGCTTTGGTGCCGATGATTACCTGACCAAGCCGTTCGCGATCCAGGAACTGGAAGCCCGCCTGCGCGCGCTGATCCGCCGCGAACGTCGCCAGGTAGGTTCGGAAGTGCTCAAGGTCGCCGACCTGGTGCTCGATCCGGTCAGCATGCGTGCCACGCGTGCCGGCACCGAGCTGCAGCTGTCGCCGATCGGCCTGCGCCTGCTGACCATCCTGATGCGCGAATCGCCGCGTGTGGTCACCCGCCAGGAAATCGAGCGCGAAATCTGGGGCAACGGCCTGCCTGATTCGGACACGTTGCGCAGCCACCTGTACAACCTGCGCAAGATCATCGACAAGCCGTTCGACCGGCCGCTGCTGCACACCGTGCAGAGCGCGGGCTATCGCATCGCCGATATCGCCCAGCCGATGGCCTGATCGACGTCGTGCCGGTGGTGCAGCAGAACCGGCACGGCCGTGGTCGGCAGGGAAGGGGTGAACGTTCCGGATGCCCGGTCGTCATCGTCCATGCACGATCACGGCACAGCGCGCTGCCTATAATCGCAGCGCTCTGACCGGGACATCGCAATGCCGCACGGCCTGCCGCGCAAGATCCGTATCGCCTTCATCCTGCAAGCCGTGCTGGCCAGCCTGGGTATCCTGCTGGGCGCCTGGCTGGTTTCGCTGGTGATCAAGCACAGCCTGGTCGGCGCTGCCCTGCGCGAAGAAGCGGCGTACTACTGGACGCTGCACGAGGCCTCGCCCGTGCAGCCGCCGCCCAATACCCAGAACATCCGTGGCTACCTGCTGGAACGCGGGCAGTCCAGCCTGTCACTGCCCGCCAACCTGCGCACGTTGGAACCGGGCTTCCACGAACTGCCCGACGATGATCAGCTGGTGCTGGTCGACGCCCGCGAACAGGGGCGCCTGTACCTGGTGTTCCTGCGCTCGCGCGCGGAGATGCTGGCGTTCTGGTTCGGCATCGTGCCGGTGCTGCTGACCCTGCTGGCGGTGTATGGCGCCTCGTGGATCACCTACCGTGCCTCCAAACGCCTGGTATCACCGGTGAACTGGCTGGCGCGCCGCGTCTCGCGCTGGGATCCGGGTCATCCGGAAGCGGCCGATCTGGAACCGAACAAGCTGCCCGCAGACATGCAGGGCGAGACCCGGCAACTGGCAGCGGCGCTGCATTCGCTGGCCAACCGGGTCACCGCGCACGTGGCACGCGAACGCAACTTCACCCGCGATGCCAGCCATGAACTGCGCACGCCGTTGACGGTCATCCGGGTGGCCAGCGACATGGCGCTGGGCGATGAAAGCCTGGAGCCGCGCCTGCGCCGCAGCCTGCAGCGCATCCAGCGTGCCGGGCGGGACATGGAAGCGGTGATCGATGCGTTCCTGATCCTGGCACGCGAGGCCGACGTCGAGCCGCAGGTGGAACTGTTCGACGTCAACGACATCGTCCGCTACGAAGTGGACAACGCCAACGAGCTGCTGGTGGGCCGGCCGCTGGCGGTGCACCTGCACAGTGACGCGGCCGTGCAGCTGCACGCACCGCCGCGGGTGCTGCAGGTGGTGGTCAGCAACCTGGTGCGCAACGCCTGTAGCTACACCGACGAAGGTCGCATCGACGTGCACGTGCACAACGACCGGGTGGTGGTAAGCGATACCGGCATCGGCATGTCCGCCGACGCGCTGTCGCGTGCATTCGAGCCGTTCTATCGCGCTGATCCCAGCCGTCCGCAGGGTACGGGCCTGGGGCTGTCGATCGTGCGTCGCCTGTGTGAACGCTTCGGCTGGAAGGTCAGCTTGACCAGCGAGCTGGGCAAGGGCACCGAGGCGACGGTGATTTTCCGCTGAGGGCCGGGCTGCACCCGGCACCCGCAGACGACAGGTTCCCGCCGCTGTTGGTAGGTGTCGACCTTGGTCGACACGTAGATCCACGCCATGCGTGGATGAAGCGTCCCCGGTAGTGCCGGCCGCTGGCCGGCAACCCCAGCATCACTCAGTTGCAGTTGACCTTCGGCGCCAGCGCCTTGGTCCAGATCGCATAGCCGGCAGGGGTCATGTGCAGCATGTCCTCGCGGAACAATGAGGCGTCAGGCTGGCCATCGGCCTCCAGCATCGGGGTGTAGATGTCGGTGTAGCCGGTGTTGGGCAGCTTCGCCAGCGCGGCCTTGATCTTCGCGTTGGCGTCGTTGATCGCCGGCAGCAGGTGCGCCCGCGAGGGGCTGGGCTTGATGGAGACGTACTCCACCTTCGTCTTCGGCAGGTCGCGATGCACGCGCTGCACGAAGGCCACCACATCGTCGCGTACCTGGGTCGCGCTGCGGCCGCTGTTGAGGTCGTTGTCGCCGGCGTAGAAGAACACCTTGCACGGTGCATACGGCACGATGGCCTGGCCGGCATACCAGGTGCTGTCGCGTACTTCCGAGCCACCGAAGCCGCGGTTGAACACCGGTTGCCCCGGGAAGTCCTCGGCCAGGCTGTCCCACATGCGGAAGGACGAGCTGCCAATGAATTCGATGCCGCCGCGCGGCGGCGGATTGGTCCGGTCGGCAGTGGCGAAGGACGCCATGTCGGCGGCCCAGGCCACGTTGGAAACCTGCGCGGGGACCTGCGGCGGCGCAGGCGGGCTCAGGGCCTGGGCCAGCGGCGCGGCCAGCAGGCCAAGCAGGATCAGGCAGGTGCGGGGACGGGTCATCAGGCACTCCGGCAGGGCAGGGGGCATCCATCATAGAAGCTGGTCCGGCCGCCCGCTTGGCCGCGCCGGGCCGTTCGCGGGGCCTCGCGGCGGCGCGTCCGGGGTGCCCTTGCCGCCCTTGTGGCAAAATAGGGCCTGTCTGCCCATCCCTGTGCACCCATGATTCCCTGCCGTGCGTCTGAGCGGTCGCTGCGCCGCGCCCCTGTTGCTGGATGCTTCACCCGTGGCTGATCAGTTCGGCCACATGCCCCGCGGCCCGCGCCGTATCTTCCAGGCCGCCCGCTGGTCCTGGCAGGGCCTGCGAGCCGCCTGGCTGCACGAGTCCTCGTTCCGGCTGGAGGTCTACCTGCTGGTGCTGCTGACGCCGCTGGCGATCTGGCTGGGCCAGACACCGGTGGAACGCGCGCTGATGATCGGCTCGATGCTGCTGGTGCTGGCGATGGAGCTGGCCAACTCGGCCATCGAGGCAGTGATCGAACGCTATGGCGCGGAAATCCACGAACTGGCCGGCCGCGCCAAGGACATGGGCTCGGCGGCAGTGTTCGTGCTGATGATGAACGTGCTGCTGTGCTGGGCCCTGGTGCTGGTGCCGCGGTTGTTCCCGGCCAGCGTCGGCTGATCCTTCTTCCTCCCCCTTGTTGAAGACTTCCCATGTCCCTTGAGTTTCTCGCCGATCCGAACGTCTGGTTGACCCTGTTCACTCTGAGTGCGCTGGAAATCGTGCTCGGCATCGACAATCTGGTGTTCATCTCCATCGCCGTCAGCAAGCTGCCCGAGAACCGCCGCCCGTTCGCGCGCCGCCTCGGCATCGCGGTGGCCTGCATTACCCGTATCGGCCTGCTGGTGTCGCTGGCGTACCTGGCGCACATGCAGGCGAACCTGTTCACCGTGGCCGGCATGGGCATCTCCATCCGCGACCTGGTGCTGATCGTCGGTGGCCTGTTCCTGATCATCAAGGGCTGGATGGAGATCAAGGAAATGATCTCCGGTGGCGAGGACGAGGATCCGACCACCACCAAGACCTCGGCCGTGTTCGGCTACGTGATCGCGCAGATCGCCATCATCGACATCGTGTTCTCGCTGGACTCGGTGATCACCGCCGTCGGCATCGCCGACCACGTGCCGGTGATGGTGGCCGCGATCCTGCTGTCGGTGGCGGTGATGCTGCTGGCGGCCAACCCGCTGGGCCGTTTCATCGATGCCAACCCGACCGTGAAGATGCTGGCCCTGGCCTTCATCCTGCTGATCGGTGCGGTGCTGATCCTGGACGGCCTGGACGTGCACGTGCCCAAGCCCTACATCTACGCCGCGATGGGCTTCTCGGTGCTGGTGGAGTGGCTGAACCTGCTGATGCGCCGCCGCGCACGCGAACACCACGTGCCGGGTGCCGGCGACTGGTAAGCACGACCCCGAACCCCCGGCCAGCGCCGGGGGTTCTGCTTTCCGGGCGCCGCTGCGCTCGCCGGGCATGGTCCGGCGCTACCCGGATGGCGGACCTGCCCACCACTTGTGAATCGGGATCAACACTGTTTTCCCGCGCCGAGGCTTACTCCCGGCCGGCAAAGCGCGCAGGCTACGCGCTCATTTTCCACAGGGCCTGCCCCACGCAGGCAACTCCCATGAATTCCAGAGCCGCTTTGCTGGCACTCGCCGTCGGCGCCTTCGCCATTGGCACCACCGAGTTCACCCCGATGGGCCTGTTGCCGGTCATCGCCAGCGGAGTGGGGGTCAGCATTCCCACTGCCGGCATGCTGATAACCGCCTACGCGGTGGGCGTGATGCTGGGCGCGCCGGTGATGACCCTGCTGATGGGACGCTTCGGCAAGCGCACCGCGCTGATGCTGCTGATGTCGATCTTCGTCGTCGGCAACGTGCTGTCGGCGCTGGCCCCGAACTACGGCCTGCTGCTGCTGTCGCGGCTGGTGACCAGCCTCAAGCACGGCGCGTTCTTCGGCATCGGCGCGGTGGTCGCCGCCAGTCTGGTGCCCAAGGACAAGCAGGCGGCGGCAGTGGCGACGATGTTCATGGGCCTGACCATCGCCAACATCGGTGGCGTGCCGCTGGCGACCTGGGTTGGCCAGCAGTTGGGGTGGCGCCTGGCCTTTGCCGGCACTGCCGTACTCGGCGTGGTGGCGATCACCGCCTTGGCCATGGCACTGCCGGCCTCCGCAGCGGGTGCACGCCCGGATGTCCGACGTGAACTGAAATCGATCATGCAGCCGCAGGTGCTGCTGGCAATGGCGACCACGGTGCTGGGCGCAGGTGCGATGTTCACCCTCTACACCTACGTGGCGCCGGTGTTGACCGAGCTGACCGGCGCGTCCAATGCCTTCATCGCGTTGTCGCTGGCACTGATCGGTATTGGTTTCACCGTTGGCAACGGCATCGGCGGACGCATGGCCGACTGGTCGCTGGACGGTTCGACCCGCATCCTGCTGGCGGTTCTGGCCCTGTTGATGTTCGCGCTGCCGCTGGCCTTCATGAGCCACGCGACCGCAGCGCTTGGCGTGTTGCTGTTCGGCGCGGCGACCTTCGCCATCGTGCCGCCGCTGCAGATCCGGGTGATGCAGGCGGCGAGCGAGGCGCCGGGGCTGGCGTCGTCGATCAACGTCGGTGCGTTCAACCTCGGCAATGCACTGGGCGCGGCGCTGGGTGGTGCGGTGATCAGCCTTGGGCTGGGCTACGCGGCGATTCCGGTGGCCGGTGGCCTGCTGGCGGCATCGGCGCTGCTGCTGGCGTGGCTGGGGCGTGCGCGCGTGCCGGCTGCTGAGGCTTGCTGAGGGGTTTGGCAGCAGGGCTGCGCCCTGCGCCCGCCGAGGCAACGACAACAGGCCGGAGCAACGGCAAAAGCTGGCTATCCGTGGGATGGCGGGGTGGATCCGGTTGCGGGGGACGCCGTAAACCCATCCCTGGGGGCTTGGCCGCGGCATCCATGCCGCGGACACCCCCGCAACCGGACCCACCCCGCCTTCGACAGTCTCCCGCGATCTGTCGGGACGGCGTTCTGTGCTGTTGGTAGGTGTCGACCTTGGTCGACACAAATGTCTGAAGAATCGGTTTTTGCTTTTGATTCTTCTTTTGATCTTCCCGCGGTGCGCAGGAAACCGTCCGTGGCCGGGAGGGTGGGTTGGCTGGGGGCGTAAGCGCCAAGGATGGCGCGCCCGAGCCTACAAGGACGTATTCACGG
>NZ_WKEE01000039.1:0-50754 GCF_021605635.1 Stenotrophomonas sp. PA-6-5C | reverse complement strand
GCCACCGCCCGGTCGCCGGTATTCACCGACGAATTCGGCGCGGCAGCCCTGGGTAACCCAGACTCCGTAGCGGGACTGGCCCCAGGTCTCACCTTCCACACAGGGGGAGCCGGACAACTGGCGGATCATGCGCGCGCGCCCTTCCAGCCGGCACTCGTTGCTGCGGTTCTTGATCGATTCGCAGCGCACGATGCCATTGCCGCCACGATCATCGTAGCGATCGTCGTAGCCATAGTTCTGCGCCTGCACGCCGCCAGCGGCAGCCATCATCGGCAACAGGGTGCACGCCACGGTGCGCCAAGTGAGTCCCTTGCCCATCCCTCGTCTCCAGGTGAATACGGTGGAGGCAAGCATCGGGGATTCTCGGCGTGGCGCACAGAGGGAGCTGCGACGGCGGTTTTTCCCCCATTCAACCAACCCAACCGCAACTGACTGCGGCTGCGGCTGCGGCGACTCAGCGGCCGAAGTGCAGCGCGTCGACCGCCGCGCCGAGTGCTTCAACGCGCACGGTGCTGTGCTGGCCGGTACGGCGGTGGTGCTCGCTGGCCCGCGAGGCAGCGGCGTCGAAGGCGGCCGCACCGGTGCTGAACTCTTCGGTCGCGCGTGTCTGTGGATCCAGGACGGACCAGCGCTGGGCGGTGCATTGGACAGTGATGACCATGGTGGGCTCCTGCGTTTCTGGGGAATCCGGAACCGGCGCAAGGCCGATCTCCGATACCCGACCAGCCTAGCCAGCGCCTCGGGGAAGACCTATCGGATTTATCCGAAAACTCCCTGCCGGCACCTCAGAAAGCGCCCTCCATCACATCCCTGAGGCCATTTAGGGAACTCATTCCGTGACCCTTGTCACGGAGTCAGCGGCGCTTCACACTATCGTCATCAACAGGGGCCCCTTCCACATGCGCACCTCGCTTCCACTGCAGCGTTCGACGCTGCTGAAGTTCTATTTCGCCGCCAGCTACGTGATACTGATCGAGGAACTGGTCCGCGCATCGCTGAGTTGAGGATTGGCCAGCAATGCTTGCCGGTGCTGCGGGGACCGAACAAACTGTCGGTTTACGGCACGGAGCCGCATCCATGAAAGTCCTGTTCCTGATCCCGTTGCTGGCCCTGGCCGCCTGTGCCAGCCCGGAAAAACCGGTCACCCATGACACCATCCCACCTGTGGTCGGTGGTGACCGCGATGCGCACGGTTGCATCGGTTCGGCCGGCTATCAGTGGTGCGAGCACAGCCAGCGCTGCGAGCGTCCGTGGGAACTGGCACAGGCACAGGGCCTTGCCAACACCGCCGAAGCCATCGATGCCTACTGCGCTACCCCGGCAACGCCGGCGCGCAGGTAACGGGTGCTGCCAATGACTGACCTGACCCCACTGCCCGCGCTGACACCTGGCCGCTACCGCCACTTCAAAGGTGGCGAGTACGAGGTGATCGACATCGTCCGCAGCAGTGAAACGCTGCAGCCGATGGTGCTCTATCGCGCCCTGTACGGTGAAGGCGGATTGTGGGTGCGTCCCTATCCGATGTTCATTGAACAGGTGTCCGGCGAGCACGGCCCGCAGGCACGCTTCGCCCGCATCAGCGACTGAGCGGCGCGGCTCACGCCGTGCGCACGGTATCGCCGCGCATGCTGGAGCATCACTGCGAGACGGAGCCCGCATGCGCCACGCCCTGTTGATCGTCCTGTCGCTGGCCAGCACCCCGGTGCTGGCCGCAGAACCTCCAAGCTTCGACCGTCCCGGCATCGGCTTCGGCATTGACACGGTGCCGCGTGGCGGCCTTGCCGTCGAAGTGGGCCTGCCCAGCTATCAACGCGATCGTGATCGCGACGGCCTGCGTACGACATCGCTGTCCAGCGACCTGTTGCTGCGCACCGGGTTGGCGCCGGGCTGGGAACTGCAGCTGGCGTCCACGCCGTGGCAGCGCCAGCGCGAACGCGGCCCTGGCATGCCACGCACGCAGCAGCGCGGCGCCGGCGACAGCACCGTCGGAGTGAAATGGGCAGGGCCCGGCAGTACCGAACGCACGGCTTGGGCACTGCTGGCCAGCGGTGTGATCGCGCGTGGCGATGCCGCCTTCAGCGACGGCCGCCAGTACGCGCTGGCCGCCAGCGTCGATCACACCTTCAACAACCGCTGGAGCGGTGCGCTGTATGGCAGCCACCAGCGCGGCGCAGGCCAGCGCAGCACAACCTGGTCGCCAAGTCTCGCGCTGAGCGTGACCGAGCGGCTGGGCACCTATCTCGAAGTCGGCTTCACCCACGCCAAGCAGCAACCCGACCAGGCCATCGCCGGTGCAGGCCTGACCTGGATGCTGCGGCCGAACGTGCAGTTGGACGCCTCTTTCGATCTCGGCCTCAATCGCAACAGCCCTGACCTGCAGCTCGGCACCGGCATCGCGTTCTATCTGCAGTGACCTGCTGAACCGATCGTGCGCGTCGGCGCATCGCCCCCGCGCTACAATCCATACCGCCCAGTCGGTTTCGTCCCCCCATGCCAGAATCCCCTCCCCGCTCCCGCCGCAAGGCGCCTGACAGCGTGCGCCAGGCGCTGCTGCACGCGACCGCCCATACCATCGGCCAGAATGGGCTGGCGGCCCTCACCGTGCAGGACGTCGCCGACGCGGCCGGTGTCAGCAAGGGCGCGCTGTTCCATCATTTCGGCAGCAAGCAGGACCTGATCGAGGCGACGCTGACCTCGCTCATTGCCGACTTCGAGGACAGGGTCCGCGAGGTGCTGCGGCAGTCCGCGCCGCGCCATGGCGGCTTCAGCCGTGCTTACGTGCAGGTGAATTTCGAACATCTGCTGCAGCAGGAACAGATCAACGACATCGGGCTCACCATGGGCAACATGCTGGAGCCAGCGCTGCTGGTGTACTGGCGCACATGGCTGCGCGGCATGCTGGCCGAGTTTCCGGATGAAGCCTGCGATCCGCGCCTGTACGCCGCGCGTTGCGTTGCCGATGGGTACTGGGCCACCGCCTATGGGCGGCCCTTGGATGAAAACGAACGCCAGAACGCCCAGGCCATGGCCCTGGAGGCACTGAAGCTGTGCGAACCGGCATGAGCGGGAGACTCCGATGAACCCCTATTTCTACCTGGCCGGCGCGATCGTGCTGGAAGTGATCGCCACCTCCCTGCTCAAGGCGTCGGAAGGCATGACCCGCCTCGGTCCCACGCTGGGCGCGCTCGCCGGTTACGGTGTGTGCTTCTACCTGCTGTCGCTGACGATGAAGTCGATCCCCACCGGCATTGCCTATGCCATCTGGTCCGGCGTCGGCATCGTGCTGATCTCGCTGATCGGCCTGCTGGTGTTCAAGCAGCGCCTGGATGCACCAGCACTGATCGGCATCGGCCTGATCTGTGCCGGCGTGCTGGTCATCAACCTGTTCTCTCACAGCAGCGCGCATTGAGCGCGCCGCTGCACGACCTGCCGGGCTAGGCAACCTTCTTCGCGACGGTCATGCCGAGCACGAAAAGCACGACGGCAATGATGATGCCGGCCCAGAACAGGAACTTGGCGATGCCCACCGCGGCGCCGGCAATACCGCCGAAACCCAGCGCGCCGGCGATCAGGCCGATGATCGCGAAAATGATGGCCCACTTGATCATGTCGATCCTCTCCCTGACGGGAATACTGAAGGTGCGATCAGGTTAGGCAGGCCGCGATGCCACACGCGTGAACAGGTCGCAGGCGCGGCGTGAAACGATCCGGCTCAGCGCGGCCGGAAGCGCAGCAGCGCCACGGCGAAGGCGAGAAACACGCTGCCGACCAGGCGTTCGAACCAGCGTTGCGCAAAGGGCTTTGCCAGCCAACGGCGCAGCCCATGTCCACCCGCCGCGTACATCACGTACCAGAACAGTTCGCAGGTAGCGAAGGTGGCCACCAGCACCGTGTACTGCACGGCCTGGCCACGCGCGGGGTCGACGAACTGCGGCAGGAACGCGGCGGCGAACAGCAGCAGCTTGGGATTGCTCAGCCCCACCAGCAGACCACCACGGAACACTGCCCAGGCACCATGCACCGGCGCCAGCGCTGCATCGACGTCTGTCGCCACCGGCGCCTGCCGGCAGCTGTCCCGCCAGGCCTTGATGCCCAACCAGGCCAGGTAGGCCACACCCAGATAGCGCAGCACATCGAACAGCATCGGCGACGAGCGCAGCACCGCGCTCAGGCCGGCCGCGGACGCCGCAAGCACCAGCAGCATCGCCAGCAGGCAACCGGCCATGGCGGGCACGCTGCGACGGAAGCCCAGGCCGACGCTGCGCCCCAGGATGTGCAGCATGTTCGGACCCGGCGTGCCGCACAGCACGAACACTGTCGCCAGGAACCACCACCAGGTATGCAGGGCCATCACTTCGTCCACCGGAATAATCCCTGCAAGGATAGTGCGCAGCGGCTGTCACCACCATGCACAGTCCAGGGTCGATTCGACGGTTACAGCTGCTGCGGCTCAGCCGCTGGCAACGCGCGACGCACGCAGCTCGGCCATCGCGATGCGCAGCACCCGCAGCGCCGAGCGCAGGAACACGACCAGCAGTGCGACCGCGACCAGCAGGTCCGGCCAACCGGCACCGAACAGCGCCACCAGCCCCGCCGCCAGCACCACCGAAATGCCCTCGAAGATATCGTTGCGCGCGCATTCCCAGGCCGATGCCAGGTTCACGTCGTCATTGCGATAGGGCGTCAGCAACCACAGGCAGAAACCGTTCGCGGCCAGGTTCAGCAGCGCGGCCAGGCCCATGCTTTCGAACAGGGGAACCTGCGGATGCGCCAGCCGCCATCCGATCTGTACCGCCACTGCCACCGCCGCCGCCAGGATCAGCACGCCCTTGAACAGCGCTACCCGCGCCTTGGCCGCCACGCCGGCACCCACCACCAGGAGGCTCAGCAGGTAGGTGGCCGCGTCACCCAGGTTGTCCAGCGCACCGGAGAGCAGCGAGGACGAGTGGCTGTACCACGACGCGCCGACCATCATCAGGAAGGTCGCCAGGTTGATCAGCAGCACGATCCACAGCACCCGCCGGTGGCGCGCCTGCATGGCTGCCACATCCAGCGTCTTGCCGCAGCCACAGCATTCGCCCATCGCCCTGCCCTCTGCCTGTCGTGGCCTATTATCGCGCCGATCAGGCGTGTCGGCAGCGGTTGCGACGGGCCCATCTGCAATTGTGCGCCCCGGCCAAGCTCGCACGCAGCAGCCTGGCCCCGGTTGTGCTGCAATGGCCCTCCCCGGCACGGAGACACGCATGAAGACGCTTGGCCTGATCGGTGGCATGAGCTGGGAAAGTTCGGCGCAGTACTACCGCCTCATCAATGAAGAGGTACGCGCGCGGCTGGGCGGCGCGCACTCGGCGCAGCTGCTGATGTGGTCGCTGGATTTCGCCCGCATCAAGCAGCTTCAGCACGACGGCGACTGGGAGGCCCTGGGCAACGGGATGGTCGATGCGGCCCAGCGGCTGCAGGCCGGTGGCGCCGAACTGCTGCTGATCTGTACCAACACCATGCACAAGCTCGCTGGTGAGATCGAGGCGGCCTGCCCGCTGCCCCTGCTGCACATCGCCGACCCGACCGCCACGGCGATCGTGCAGGCCGGTCTGCAGCGTGTGGGCCTGCTCGGCACGGCCTTCACCATGGAGGAAGACTTCTACCGCGGCAGGCTGAGCGAGCGCTTCGGCCTGGACGTACTGGTTCCGGAGGCCGACGACCGCCGCGATGTGCACGCGATCATCTACCAGGAGTTGATCGCCGGCGTGGTCAGCGAGCGATCACGGCAGGTGTACGTCGAGGTGATCGAACGCCTGGTTGCCCGCGGTGCCGAAGCGATCATCCTGGGCTGTACCGAGATCATGCTGCTGGTACGTACCGAAGACAGCCCGGTGCCGCTGTTCGACACCACGACCCTGCATGCGCGCGCGGCGGTGGACGCGGCGTTGGCATGACGCACATCGCCGTGCACCCGGTCACGCAGTCGGTTCGGGCTGCACTTCCAGCGAAGTGACCAGCCATTCCACCACCGCTGGCGAATCGCACAGGAAGAACACGGCGTCGCCGCTGCGGGCTTCGGTCAGCATCCGGTAGACGCTGATCGCCACGCCAAATTGGCTGGCGATGAAAATCTCACTGCTGCGCGGTCCGTCGGCCTGGCGGGAAACCAGCCGCAGGGCACGCCGGGCCGCGGCCGTATCTTCCGGCTCGGCTTCGCGGGTCAATTCCAGGCCACGCAGGCCCCAGGCAACAAAAACACGCTTGCCCTTGAACGTCGTGTCCAGGACCTGCACTTCGACCGCGCCCGTGCCGGCCGACCGATGAATGACGATACTGCTGATCAACGCAACCCCCTGTGGTCGTCGTGGTCCGCACATCCTTGTCCGCACCCGCGCCAGCAGCCACGGGCGAGGCCCGAAGGTCGCATTCGAAAGCGCTGGAACGTGTAAAAAACTGTAAACCGATGCAATCGGATGTGCCGGGGATGATACGGGATGTAACGCCCTGCATGCGCTGCCGGACACTTATAAATCCGTCCTGAGCCAGCGCGGGCCCCGGTCGTCGCAGAGCGCCGCACGTGCGCCATTCTTGCGTCCCATTCCCAACCCGAGGTTTCAATGAGCCTTCGCCTGCTGCTGCCCCTGGGCGGTTCTGCGCTTGCCCTGCTGCTGGCCGCAACCACCGTCTCGGCCCAGGATTACGACAGCGAGTCATCGCCGCGCACGACCTGCGAATCACATTTCAACAAGACCCAGCAGTGCCCGTTCGAAGGACGCGCGCGACTGGCGCGGCAGCTGTCGGTGACGCGATGCGTGGAAGACGACAACTGGGGACAGCGCCGCGGCATGCTGTGGGTTACCGATGGCTGTCGCGCCGAATTCGTCGCCGAAGAGCGTGGGCGAGGCCGTTGGCCCGGGCGTGACCGGGACCGTGATCGCGATGGCGAGCGCCTGGTCTGCGAATCCTACGAAAACAAGGAGAAACAGTGCCGCATCCGCGTCCGTCATGACGTGCGGCTGGTCAAGCAGAAGTCGGTCACCACCTGCACCGAGGACCGCAACTGGGGCTGGGACCGACGCGGCGTATGGGTCAGCGACGGCTGCCGCGCCGAATTCCGCGTCTACTGAGTGCGCTGGCTGCGCACCCATCCTCGCTAGAATGAGGCTCTCACAGCAGGAAACACCGCATGGAACGCTGGTATCGGGCAACGATGATGTCCTTGCTGCTGCGCAGCCGTCCGCGATGACCCGGCAGGCTCCAGCACTTCGGATACGCGCGGCCGAGTGCACGGATCTTCCGGCACTGATCGCCCTCGATAGCATTGCGGCCGATGACCCACGCCGTGCCGCGCAGATCGGCCAGTGGCTGGCGGACGGCCACATGCACGTTGCCGAGCTCGATGGCACGCTGGCCGGCTACCGGGTCCAACATCGGCACTTCTTCGGTGAGGCCTTCATCGAGATGCTGATGGTGGCCCCGCCGCTGCGCAGACACGGCATCGGCCGTGCGTTGCTTCTGCATGCCACGTCGATCAGCGCGGGCACCCGGCTTTTCACCTCGACCAACCAGTCCAATGCCAGCATGCAGCGGCTGCTGACAGCCACTGGCTTCGTGCAGTGCGGGATCGTGCACGGCCTCGACGAAGGCGACCCGGAGCTCATCTACCGCTTCGCCACTGACGATGTGAGGTAAGGCGCGACCTTCGCTTCCAGCAGCGCCATCAACGCCGGAGCCATGCAGCGATAGTCGTCGGGGATATCCAGGCAGTGCAGCGGCGTATGTTCAAGCAGGCGCGCGAAATTCGCCTGCAACCGGTGCTGGTGCTTGGGCTCCATCACGAAGATGACATCAGCCCAGCGGATATCCGCTGGGCTGATCGGCCGGCGCGCGTGCGGGCTGGTGCCGGCCGAGCGCGCACTGATACCAGGCCGGCGCTGCCACATCGCTTCGGCGGTGGGGCTGCGCAGCTGGTTGCGGCTGCAGACAAACAACAGGTTCAACATTCCTGATCCAGCAGTTGCCGCGGGCTGAGGACCGGATAGGTGAAACCCAGCTGGCGCGCCCGCAGCAGCTTGTCGCCACGCGTATACATCAGCTTCCAGTTCTTTTCCGGCTTGAAGATCGGCACGGGTGCCGTGTGGTCGCCGCCGTGATGGCGCGACTGCGAGCGCCTCCAGGCGCGGTTCCTTTGCGTTTCCATGATCGTGTTCTCGTGGGTACCGGGTTCAGCAGCCGCGGTAGTACGAGTGCGCGCAGGATACAACGCCGCAACAAAAAAGCCCACGCATCGCTGCGCAGGCTTGTCTGTTACATCACAGTGGTCGGGACGGCCGGATTCGAACCGACGACCCTCTGCCCCCCAGGCAGATGCGCTACCAGGCTGCGCTACGCCCCGACTGATGCTGCGATGTTCCCGCCAGTGCGGCGGGCCGTGAAGTATAGCGGATTACGGCGGAAATGGGTCAGCGACGCAGCAGTTGCAGCACTTCTTCCAGTTCCATCCGCACCTGCTTGATGATCTGGTTGCTCAAGGCCGATTCCTCGCGCGCATCCGGACCATCCAGGCGCAGGCGCGCGCCACCGATGGTGTAGCCCTGTTCGTACAACAGGCTGCGGATCTGCCGCACCATCAGCACGTCGTGGCGCTGGTAGTAACGACGGTTGCCACGGCGCTTGGCCGGCTCGAGACTGGGAAACTCGGTTTCCCAGTAGCGCAGCACGTGCGGCTTGACGTCGCACAGTTCGCTGACTTCACCGATGGTGAAGTAGCGCTTGGCCGGAATCGGCGGAAGTTCGCGGTTACTGCCCGGATCCAGCATAAGCTTCCACCCTCTCCTTGAGCTTCTGGCCCGGACGGAAGGTAACCACCGTACGGGCGGAAATCGGAATTTCCTCGCCGGTCTTGGGGTTGCGACCCGGGCGCTGGTTCTTGCGCCGCAGGTCGAAATTGCCAAAGCCCGACAGCTTCACCTGACGTCCCTGTTCCAATGCTTCACGCAGCACATCGAAGAACGCGTCGACGAATTCCTTGGCTTCCCGCTTGTTCAGACCGACTTCGTCGAACAGCTTTTCCGCCATCTCCGCCTTGGTCAATGCCATTGCCTGCTACCCCCGAGTGCTGCCCGCTCAGCCGCGGATCCGGGCGTGGTGTTCACGCTCGATGGCAGTGACCGCCTCGGCCACTACCGCTTCCACGTCGCGGTCCGTCAGAGTGCGCGACTTGTCCTGCAAAATCAAGCCCATAGCGAGACTCTTGAATCCCGGCTCGACGCCCTGGCCAACATAGCGGTCGAACAGGTTCAGCTCGCGCAGCAGCGGGCCGGCAGCCTGGCGGATGGTCGCGGCCAGGTCACTCCAGGCGACCTGTTCAGGCACCAGGAAGGCCAGGTCGCGGCGCACCGCCGGGTAGCGCGACAGTTCACCGGCGCGCGGCAGCGCACGGGCGGACAGCGCTTCAAGATCCAGCTCGAAGGCGTACACGTCCACATCGATGTCCATCGCCTTGGCCAGGCGCGGGTGGATCTGACCGATCCAGCCGATCGCCAGGCCGTCGCGGAACACCTCGGCCGAACGCACCGGATGGCCGTAGGCACGGCTGGACGGGCGGAACTCCAGCACCGCGCCACTGGCCGCGGCCAGCGATTCCAGGTCGCCCTTCAGGTCATGGAAATCGACCTTGCGGGTCGGCAGGCCCCACTGCACCGCCTGCGCGTCACCGCAGACCGCAGCGGCCACGCGCGAGGTTTCCAGCGGCGCCGGTCGGCTTTCGCCGAGCGACGCGTCTCCGGCCTGCTGGGCGAACACGCGGCCGATTTCGAACAGGCGCACGCGGCCCAGCTGGCGGGCGGCATTGCGGCCCAAGGTGGCGACCAGGCCCGGCAGCAGCGCCGGACGCATCACTGCCAGCTCGGCCGACAGCGGGTTGGCCAGCGGCACCAGGTTGTCGCGCAGCTGCCACTGGCTCAGCAGTGCATCGTCGACGAAGGCGAAGTTGACGGTTTCCTGCAGGTCGCGGGCAACCAGCTGGCGGCGCACGCTGAGCGTGTCCAACTGCGTCTCGGTCGGCATCGCAACACGCGAAGCACCACCCGGCAGCGTGGTCGGGATCTGCTCGTAACCGTGGATCCGGGCCAGCTCCTCGATCAGGTCTTCTTCGATGGCGATGTCGAACCGGCGGCTCGGTGCAGTGACCTGCCAGCCTTCGCCAGCGATCGCCACCTGCATGCCCAGCGCGCGCAGGATGCGCTCGACTTCGGCGTCTTCGATGGTGATGCCCAGCACGCGGGTGATGCGTGCGCGGCGCAGCAGGATCGTGGCCGGCTGCGGCAGGTCGGCCGCGTTCACCGCCTCGGTCACCGGCGCCGGGGTACCACCGGCCAGGTCCAGCACCAGGCGGGTGGCGTATTCGATGGCGGTACGCGGCAGCGCCGGGTCGACGCCACGCTCGAAGCGGTGGCCGGCATCGGTATGCAGGCCCAGCTTGCGGCCGCGGCCCATGATCGCGGCCGGCGCAAAGTGCGCCGCTTCCAGGAACACGGCAGTGGTGGCATCGGTAACGCGCGTATCGAAGCCGCCCATCAGGCCGGCCAGGCCGACGGCCCGATCAGCATCGGTGACCACCAGGAAACTGTCGTCCAACGCGGCATCACGACCGTCCAGCAGCTTCAGGCTTTCACCGGTGCGCGAACGACGCACACCGATCGTGCCGTGCAGCGTGCCCAGATCGTAGGCGTGCATCGGCTGGCCCAGCTCCAGCATCACGTACTGGGTGATGTCGACCAGCAGCGATACCGGGCGCACGCCACTGCGGCGCAGGCGCTCGGCCATCCACAACGGAGTCTTCGCCGCGGCGTTGACACCTTCGATGACACGACCGAGATAGCGCGGTGCTTCGGCACCGGCATCGAGCTGGATTGCCAGCTCGCGGCTGCCGTGGGCAGCGATCGGCTCTGCGATGAAATCCAGTACTTCGCTGCGCGTGGCTGCAGCAACGTCATAGGCGATGCCGCGGATGCTGAAGCAGTCGGCGCGGTTGGGGGTCAGCTTGATCTCGATGCTGGCGTCCGGGAGGCCGAGGTACTCCACCAGGGTCTGCCCGACCGGCGCGTCGTCCGGCAGTTCCAGCAGGCCGGAGGCATCGTTGTCCAGGCCCAGCTCCTTGGCCGAGCACAGCATGCCGTTGGATTCGACGCCGCGCAGCTTGGCCGGCTTGATCTTCAATTCACCGATCTGCGCACCGACCATCGCCAGCGGCGCGACCAGGCCCGGGCGCGCATTCGGCGCACCACAGACGATCTGCAGCAGCTCGGCCTGCCCCGCATCAACCTTGCACACCTGCAGGCGGTCGGCTTCGGGATGGCGTTCGGCTTCGACGATACGCGCGACGACCACCTGCTGCAGGCCATCGCCAAGCGCGGTCACCTCTTCCACTTCCAAGCCGATGGCGGTCAGCACCGCGCTCAGCTCGTCGCGCGAGGCAGTGGTGGGAACGTGGCTGCGCAGCCAGTTTTCGGAGAATTTCATGGGGTCACCCTGGTGGGCCCGGCGCATGCGCCTGGGCTACGGATTCAAGTGCAGCCGGGCTTGGCCCGGCACGACATGGTTGTGGCTTATGCGAACTGCTTCAGGAACCGCACGTCGTTCTCGAAGAACGCGCGCAGGTCGTTGACGCCGTAGCGCAGCATCGCAAAACGTTCCACGCCCAGGCCGAAGGCAAAGCCGGTGTAGCGCTCCGGATCGATGCCGACGTTGCGCAGCACGTTCGGGTGAACCATGCCGCAGCCAAGCACTTCCAGCCAGCGGGTGCTGCCATCGGGCTGCTGCCAGGCGATGTCCACTTCCGCGCCGGGTTCGACGAAGGGGAAGTAGCTGGGGCGGAAACGCATCTCGAAATCACGCTCGAAGAACGCGCGCACGAACTCGGACAACGTGCCCTTCAGATCGGCAAAGGTCGAGTGCTCGTCAACCAGCAGGCCTTCGACCTGGTGGAACATCGGCGAATGGGTCTGGTCGCTGTCGCTGCGATAGACCTTGCCGGCGGCGATCATGCGCAGCGGCGGCTGGTGTTCGCCCATGTAGCGCACCTGCACACCGGAGGTATGCGTGCGCAGCAGGCGACCGTCACCGAAGTAGAAGGTGTCATGCATGGCGCGCGCCGGATGGTGCGGCGGGAAGTTCAGCGCCTCGAAGTTGTGCCAGTCGTCCTCGATCTCCGGCCCTTCGGACAACTCATAGCCCAGCCGGCCGAAGATGCCGGTGATGCGCTCGAGGGTGCGGGTGATCGGGTGCAGGCCGGCGCGTTCGCCGCTGCGGCCCGGCAGCGTGATGTCGATCGCCTCGGCGGACAGGCGCGCGTCCAGCGCAGCGTCTTCCAGCACCGCCTTGCGCTCGCCCAGCGCGCTGCTCAGCGCATCGCGGGCCTGGTTGATGGCCTCACCGGCCGCCTTGCGTTCGTCGGCCGGCAGCGCACCGAGCTGCTTGAGCTGCGAGGTGATGCTGCCGCTCTTGCCAAGCAGGGCCACGCGCAGCTGTTCCAGCGCGTCCGGGCTCTGCGCGGCGGCCACATCGGCCAGCGCCTGGGAAGTGAGGGATTGGATGTCGCTCATGGGTAGCCGGAACTCCAGTCGGTCTGCCATCGCGATGCACGAAGGGCCGCGCCGTCGCAACCGCTTGCCGGTCGCCCGCCTTCTGCACGGCTGCGCCCGGCACAAAAAAGAATGGGGAAGGACTTGCGCCCTTCCCCATGCATTGCCTCTACCTGACACCGTTCTCCGTGAACGGCAACGGCATCGGGAAGGACTTATGCCGCCAGTGCGCCCTTGGCCTTTTCGGCCAGTGCAGCAAAGCCAGCTGCGTCGTGCACGGCGATGTCAGCCAGAACCTTGCGGTCCAGGGTGATGCCAGCCTTCAGCAGGCCGTTCATGAAACGGCTGTAGCTCAGGCCGTTGATGCGGGCAGCCGCGTTGATGCGGGTGATCCACAGCGAACGGAAGTTGCGCTTCTTCTGCTTACGGCCGATGTAGGCGTACTGCTGTGCCTTGATGACCGCCTGCTTGGCGACGCGGAAGACCTTGCGACGGGCATTGTAGTAGCCCTTCGCCAGATCAAGGATTTTCTTGTGGCGGCGACGCGCCTGTACGCCACGCTTAACTCGTGCCATTTTTCAGTTCCTCAGAGGTAAGGGAGCATGCGGTCCAGACGGCCTGCGTCTTCTGCGCGGACGTGATTCGTCTGACGCAGGTTACGCTTACGCTTGGTCGCTTTCTTCGTGAGGATGTGGCTACGGTTGGCGTGGCCGCACTTGTACTTGCCCGAGGCGGTCTTGCGGAAACGCTTGGCCGCCGCCCGGTTGGTCTTGATCTTGGGCATTGCAATGTCCTTGATGGGATATGACCCTGGTTTCTGACTGATCTGGCGGCGGCCTGGGCCGCTCTTTCCGTCCTGCCATGATCGGCGTACGACCCGTCCTGGGTGGGTCGAGCCGGGCATGATACAGGCAAAACCGCCCTGTAACCAGCCCCCATACAGCTTTTCATCCGTAACCCGGCTGTGCCGGACCCGGAAAAGCAAAAGGACGCCAGCGGCGCCCCTTCACCTTCATCCATTCAGCCGCCAGGCGCCCCGCGAGGCAGCCCGTCAGGCCTCAGGTCTTCTTCTTCGGCGCGATCATCATCACCATCTGACGCCCTTCCAGGCGCGGACGGGATTCGATGACGATGTCCTCGCCCAGATCACCCTCGATCCGGCTGGCCATCTCGCGACCCAGTTCCTGGTGGCTCATTTCACGGCCACGGAAACGGATGTTGACCTTGATCTTATCGCCTTCCTCAAGGAAACCGCGCATCTTGCGCAGCTTGATCTGGTAGTCGCCCTCGTCCGTAACCGGACGGAACTTCACTTCCTTGATCTCGACCTGCTTGGTCTTCTTCTTGGCCTCGCTGGCCTTCTTCTGGGCTTCGAACTTGAACTTGCCGAAGTCCATGATCTTGCACACCGGCGGGTCGGCCTGCGGCTGGATCTCGACCAGGTCCAGGCCTTCATCTTCGGCCATGGACAACGCTTCGTCTCGCGTCAACACGCCGATCATTTCTCCGTCACTGCCGATCACGCGGACGCGCGGCACACGGATTTCCTGATTCTTGCGGTTCTGTTTGTTGTCAGGGGTACTGATATTGCGATCTCCCAAGGGTGTCGAACCCGGCCCGGGCGCCAATGCGCACGGGCCGGACCTTTGTTTACGCGCCCTCGGCCTGGAGCCGCTCGGTGAAGGCCTGAAGGCTCATGCTGCCGAGATCTTCGCCAGAACGCGTACGCACCGCCACAGCGCCGTTTTCCTTCTCGCGGTCACCAATGACCAGCAGGTACGGCACGCGCTGCAGCGTGTGCTCGCGAATCTTATAGCCGATCTTCTCGTTACGCAAATCAGCGCTGACGCGGAAGCCTTGATCCGCAAGGCTTTTGGTCACGGCAGAGACGTATTCAGCCTGCGCATCGGTGATATTGGCCACCACCACCTGGGTCGGCGCCAGCCAGGCCGGGAACTGGCCGGCATGGTGCTCGATCAGGATGCCCAGGAAACGCTCCATCGAGCCGACGATGGCCCGGTGCAGCATCACCGGATGCTTCTTCTGGCTGTTTTCGTCCACGTATTCAGCGCCCAGACGGCCAGGCATCATGAAATCGACCTGCATGGTGCCCAGCTGCCAGGTGCGGCCGATGGCGTCCTTCAGGTGGTACTCGATCTTCGGGCCATAGAAGGCGCCCTCGCCCGGCAGCTCCTGCCATTCCACCCCGCAGCTGGACAGTGCCGAGCGCAGCGCGCCCTCCGCCTTGTCCCAGGTGGCGTCATCGCCCAGGCGCGATTCCGGGCGCAGCGCGATCTTGACCTGGATCTCCTCGAAGCCGAAGTGCTGGTACACCGCCAGCGCCTGCTGGTGGAACGCGGTCACTTCCGCCTCGACCTGGTCTTCGGTGCAGAACACGTGACCGTCGTCCTGGGTGAAGCCACGCACGCGCAGGATGCCGTGCAGCGCGCCGGAGGGCTCGTTGCGGTGGCAGGCGCCAAACTCACCATAGCGGATCGGCAGGTCGCGGTAGCTGTGCAGCCCCTGGTTGAACACCTGCACGTGGCCCGGGCAGTTCATCGGCTTGAGCGCGTAGGTACGCTTCTCCGACTCGGTGAAGAACATCGCGTCCTGGTAGTTGTCCCAGTGGCCCGACTTCTGCCACAGCGACACGTCCAGGATCTGCGGGCAGCGCACTTCACCGTAGCCGGTGCTGCGGTACACCTTGCGCATGTACTGCTCGACCACCTGCCACAGCGCCCAGCCCTTCGGGTGCCAGAACACCAGGCCCGGCGCCTCTTCCTGCAGGTGGAACAGGTCCTGCTGCTTGCCGATGCGACGGTGGTCGCGCATCTCCGCTTCTTCGATGCGCTTGATGTACGCATCGAGCTGCTTCTTGTCGGCCCAGGCGGTGCCGTAGACGCGCTGCAGCTGCTCGTTCTGCGCGTCGCCGCGCCAGTAGGCGCCGGAAATGCGGGTCAGCTTGAAGGCCTTCAGGAAGCGCGTGTTCGGCACGTGCGGACCGCGACACATGTCCACGTATTCCTGGTGGTAGTACATGCCCATCGCCTGGATGTCAGGCGACATGTCCTCGATCAGGCGCAGCTTGTAGTCCTCGCCACGGGCCTTGAAGATCTCGATGACTTCCGCACGCGGCGTCACTTTCTTGATGACGTCGTAGTCCTGCGCGATCAGCTCGCCCATGCGCTTTTCGATCGCCGCCATGTCTTCGGGGGTGAACGGGCGCTCGGAATAGATGTCGTAGTAGAAGCCCTCGGCGATCACCGGGCCGATGACCATCTTCACGTCCGGATAGAGCTGCTTGACCGCGTGGCCGACCAGGTGGGCGCTGGAGTGGCGGATGATTTCCACGCCCTCCTCGTCCTTGGCGGTGATGATGCGCAGGGAGGCATCGTGGTCGATGACGTCACTGGCATCGACCAGCACGCCATCCACCGAACCGGCGATGGTGGCCTTGGCCAGGCCAGCGCCGATCGACTGGGCGACGTCCATGACGCTGACGGGATGTTCGAATTCGCGGCGGCTGCCGTCGGGAAGGGTAATCGTGATCATTGCAATGGCTTCATGCGGGGCCCGCCGGGCGGGCTGGAAAGCGCTCCCGGGCCAACGCCCGGGCAATAAAAAAGCGCCACGAGGGCGCCTGGAATGCAGGGCCTTCGGGGCAGGTCAACAGTGGGCGGTGGTAGTGCTCATGTCGCACGCTCGGCCGGCGCAGTGCGCGGGCCACCTTGGTTTCCAGGATGTGGTTGCCCACGATCTTAAACCAGTGGCCGACAAAGCCCAAGCGGCGCCTGAATGGCGCTGGCTGGCGGCGTGAAAACGCAATGATTACCATGTGCGCGCAGCCAGCCTCAGTGCCGACCTGCCCGCTTCCCCCAGGACCCTGCAATGCGCCACCCGCCCCGACCGGCGCCTGCCGGTCCCGCCCGTGCCCCGCGTTCACCGGCCGTATGCCGGGCTCGGAGCCCGCAATGATCACCGTTGGCCTGTCGACCCTGGGCTTCTGCAGCCTCGGCATGCTGTCGGCGATGTTCTCCGCGCTGGCCTTCTATGCCGCCTCCCCGCATTGCCGCTGGCCGCGGCTGCGCCGTGCCGGGCGCCTGGGCCGGCAGATCGGCCTGGTCGCTGCCGTGGCCGCACTGTGGCTGTGGATGGCCGAACTGGGCTTTGCCGCCGGCCTGGTGGCGATGCTGTGCACCTGGATGCTGGCCGCCATGCTGCTGCCGGCACTGGCCGCGTGGCACCGCCCCGATGTGGAGCCGCGCTGATGTGGTCGCGCGCACTGGCCGGCATCGTCGCCGGCTTCTTCCTTGCCGCTGCGGCGACCGGCCTGGTCGCCTGGCTGCCGCCGGGCCCCTGGCAGAAGGCCCTGGTGCCGAGCCTGATCGCGTTCGTCCCGTTGTGGATGCTGGCGGCGCTGTGGGCCTTCAGTTTCCGCAGCCCGTTGCGCGCCTGGCTGACCCTGGCCGGTTGCGCGGCCCTTGGCTTCGCCGCACTCGGCCTGCTGCGCCTGACCGGCGCGGTGCAATGAGATCGACCGCATGAAATTCAGTTCCCAGACCCTGCGTACGTTCACCACCCTGCACACCTGGGTCGGCCTGGTCGCCGGCTTCGGGCTGTTCGTGGCGTTCTATGCCGGCGCGCTGACCCTGTTCCACCACGATCTCCCGCTGTGGCAGACGCCTGGCGCGGCAACCGCATTGCCCGCCGGCCTGGATGACGCGCAGTACCTGCTCGACGACGTGCTGGCCACGCACGCGGAGGCGCGTCGCCACGTCGGCATGACCTTCCCGGGCGCCGATCATCCGCAGCCGCTGGCCTACTGGCAGGCCGAGGACGGCAGCTGGCGCTATGCATGGCCCGGACAGATCGGCGGCAGCCCGACGCCACCGCAGACCGGGCTGGCCGAACTGGTCAACGAACTGCATTACAGCCTGGGCCTGCCGGTGGCCGGCATCTATGTGATGGGCATCGTCAGCCTGCTGTACGGCATGGCCCTGCTCAGCGGCCTGGTGATCCACCTGCCCAAGCTGCTGGGCGATCTGTTCGCGCTGCGCCCGGGCCGCAATCTGAAGCAGCAGTGGCAGGACGCGCACAACGTGATCGGCGTGCTCAGCCTGCCGTTCCATCTGATGTTCGCGGTGACCGGCGCCCTGCTCTGCCTGGTGTTCATGCAGATGGCCGTACTCAATCCCCTGATCTACGACGGCAAGGCGCTGCAGGCGGTACCGACGGCGATGGATACCGCGCCGCTGCGCGAGGCCAGTGGCATCCCTGCTGCACCGGGTAGTCTGCGCGAACTGCACGCACGGGCGCTGGAAGTGGCGCGCGCGCAGGGCGTGGCCAACTTTGAACCGGCCTACCTGAAACTGGCCAATGGCGGTGATGCCAACGCGACCATCGAGATCACCGGCGAGGCCAGCGGCACGCTTGGCCCGCTCGGTGCTGTCGCGCTGGATGTCGAAAGCGGCCGCGTGCTGGCCAGCCAGCTGCCCGGCCAACGCGATGCCAACCACGCCACGCTCAGTGCCGCCTATGCCCTGCACTTCGGCGAGTTCGGCAACGGTGTGGTGGTCTGGCTGTACTTCCTGCTCGGCCTCGGCGGCGCCTTCCTGTTCTATTCGGGCAACCTGCTGTGGATCGAGTCGCGCCGCAAGCGCCGTCAGCCGCAGCAGTCACGCGCGGCCGTCAACATGGCGCGGGCCACGGTGGGTGTCTGCATCGGCCTGTGCGTGGCGATCTCGGTGGCCTTCGTAGCCGCGCTGGTGCTGGAGCGGGTCGCCCCTGCCCAGGTCGACCACGGCATCCGCTGGGCCTGCTTCGTGACCTGGGCCGCGTGTGCGCTGTGGGCAGCCCTGCGCCGCCCGGCACAGGCGGCGCGCGAGCTGCTGTGGGCCGCAGCGATCAGCACCGCGCTGGTGCCGGTCGCGCACGGCGCCCTCAACGGTGACTGGCTGTGGTTGGCCGCGGCACGCGGCCACTGGCCGTTGTTCTGGATCGATGCGATGGCACTGGCGATGGCCTTCGGCTTTGCCCGCCTGGCATATGCCAGCCAGCGGCGGGCCCGCAACGGTGACCCCAACAGCGTGTGGGCAAACTGACCAGGTCTGCGCGCAGCCTGCGCGGTTACGTGGCGTCCACGTAGCGGGCAACTTCGATCAGGTTCCCATCCGGATCACGGAAGTACACCGACTCGATCGGCCCAAGCGCTCCCGTACGCGGCACCGGCCCTTCTTCAACCGTCACCTGCTCTGCCTGCAGGTGGGCCAGCACCGCCTGCACGCCCATCCGAGTGATCAGGCAGAGATCGGCACTGCCGCGGGTAGGCTGCAACGCGTGGGGCTGCAGCGGCGCGCTGGCCGGGTGCAGGTTGATCTTCTGCTGGCCGAACTGCAGGGCGACGCGACCGGCGCCGAAGCGCACGACCTGCATGCCCAGCACGCGCTGGTAGAAGTTGCAGCTGCGTTCGATGTCGGCAACGGTAAGAACCAGATGGTCCAAGCGGTCGATGATGATCATGCACGCAGCTTAGCGCTGCGTGCGTGGCGCAGATGTGCGGTTTCGGGCCGCAGGCCGTGCCTGGAACCGCCGAACCCGGACTGGCTCGAACATGTTGAAGCGGTCAGTCGCCGACGCGGGCCTTCTGCCATGGCGCGAGCATGGCGTTGAGCAGGCTGGCCTGCTCGTCGTCACCGGTCAGCTCCCACATGAAGACACCGGCCAGACCCTGCTCGCGCGCGAACTGCGCCCGCAACCCGATCGAACGCGGGTCTTCATAGCTGATGAAAATCTTCTCGGTCGGGTTGTACAACCACGGGCTCTGCGCCTGCGGCTGCCAGTGCTTGTTCCAGCCCGGCTGGTCGAGATAGCGTGCCTTGATCACCCGCCAGTCACCGGCATCGGCCGGAGCGCTGTAGGCCTGGTACAAGCCATCTGCCGACTCGCCGGTGACCTTGAAACCGCGCCCATAGAACGGCACGCCCAGCACCAGCTTGCTCGCCGGTACGCCGTGCTCGCGATAGTACTGCACGGCACCGGCGACGTTGTTCCAGCGCCGCAGTTCCGGCGCCAACGGATCGGCAGGCACTTCATGCAGGGGGGCATTGAAGGTCGACACGGAGGAGAAGCCGGTGCCCATGTCGTAGCTCATCAGATTGATGAAATCGAACACCTTGGCCAACGCCGGCAGATCGTAGCTGGCGGCGGGATCGTACGGACCGTCGGTCTGCAGGCGACCAGCCGCCAGTGCCGCGGTCAGCAGCATCGGCTGCCCCGCCTTTTTACCGCGGGCATCCAGCGCCACGCGGAAGGCCTGCGCAAGCTTGGTCAGGTTGGCACGGTCCTGCGGACGGTGCGCCAGTTCCTTCGGGCCACCGCTGACCGGGAACTCCCAGTCGATATCCACACCATCGAAGCTGCCGGCATGACGCTCGAAGAACAACGCCATGCACGAGTCGACCAGGCGCCTGCGGCTGGCCTCGGTCAGCGCAGCGTCGGAGAATCCGCCCGCGCCCCAGCCACCGATCGAAATCAACGTGCGCAGATGCGGATGACGGCGCTTGAGCTCGGCCAATGCGGCGAAGTTGGCCGGCGCCTCGGCTCCGATCGCACAGCGCCCGTCCTCGATGGTGGAAAACGCATAGAACAGATGGGTGAGCCGTTCGGCCGGGATGCTCGATACCGGATAGCGCTCGGCCGAACCGCCGGGGTAGTACGCACCGAAGATCGGCGTTTGCGCGGGTTGCTCCTGCGCGGCAATGGGCAGGGTACCGGCGATCAGCACTGCAAGTACGGCCAAGCTCTGGCGGAACATGGAAACTCCCGGGTCGAAGGCGCAGCCACGTTAGCAAACAGATCGGCCCAGGGTGCGGATGTCCGTGCAAGTCGTCCGCTGGACAGTGGCAGGCCACTGGAAGCTGACACGGACGTGGCTGCGCAAGGTCGAAAGCACTTCGCTGCAGGACAACACACGACCTGCCTGAGCTAAGGTGGCGCTGGAATTTCACTGGCACACGGACATGACCACAGACCACGACGCAGACGGCACACTGCTCGACGACGAGACCCTGGAGAAGCTGCAGGCACTGGAGGCAAGTGCCTACGCTGCCTTCGACGAAGGCGAACTGGCTGATGCAGCGGCCCTGTTCGGCCAACTCGTCGAATGGACGCCCGACATCCCCCACCTGCACTACATGCGCGGGCTGGCGCACAAGTACCTGCGTGACTGGCCCGCGTCGCTGCAGGACAACCTGCGCTCGGAACAGCTGCGCGACGCATTCGACGAGGCCACCGCATGGAATGCCGGGATTGCCGCCACCGGCGCCGGTGACTGGGCCGAGGCGCGCCGGCAATGGACCCGTTGCGGCATCACACTGCCCGAAGGCGAAGGCCCGATCGACGGCAATTTCGGCGTTGCCTGTGTCCGCCTGAATCCGTGGTCCGGCGGCGAGACCGTGTACATGCGCCGGTTGGATCCGGTACGCGCACGGCTGGAGAACGTACCGCTGCCTGAGAGCGGATTCCGCTTCGGTGACATCGTCCTGCACGACGGCGCATCCACCGGGCGTCGCGCCTACGGCGAGCGCGATGTACCCGTGTTCAATGCCATGCAGCGCCTGCAGCAGTCGGACATGGCGACCTACGCGGTGTTCGTGCAATGCGATTCGCAGGACGACATCACCGCGCTGCGGGCGCTCACATTGCCCGCCATCGGCCTGGTCGAAGACTGGACCCGTTCGGTGCGTCACCTGTGCCTGCGCTGCAGCTATGGGGCACCTCACCAGCACGATGACGACAGCCCTGATGATGACCAGGGCTGGGCGCGCGAACGCAATCTCGGCATTGCCGCGCAGGGTCGCGCCGCGGTGGAGAAGCTGATGGCGGTATGGACGGCAGCCGGCAGGGGGCGCGTGCTGGAGGCGATTGAACAGCGCGAGCATCCACTTCCGGACCCGGAGCCCGGTCAGGTGTGGTGGCTGGGGCACGAAGAAGAACAGCCCGTGTAGCGCCGAGCCTTGCAGCGCAAGGCTTTCAGAATTCTTCAGGGGAATTTCCAGCACTTCAGCCGGTGCTCTGGCCCAATCGGGCTCCTTTCGATGGAGCCCGATCATGCGTTCACTCCTGGCCCTTTCCGGCCTGTTGGCATCGCTTCCCAGCCTGCCCTGCACTGCCGCCCCACCCGACCCTGCGCGCCTGCAGGCACTGGAACACGCCATTGCCAGCGATGAACTGAAGCAGATCCGCAGCGTGCTGCTGCAGGTGGACGGCAGGGTCGTCTACGAGGGCTACTTCAACGGTGCCGATGCGCAGACCCTGCACGACGTGCGTTCGGCCAGCAAGAGCGTGACCGCCCTGCTGGTGGGAGCCGCCATCGGCGAGGGCAAGCTGCCGGGCGTACAGGCGCGCGTCTATGACTACTTCCCCGCCTACACCGCGCTCCATGCGGTGGACCCACGGCTGCGCCAGACCACCGTGGAAGACCTGCTGACCATGAGTTCCCTGTGGGAGTGTGATGACGAGAATGCGTTCTCGGCAGGCAACGAAGAGCGCATGTACGTGACCGAACGCTGGCTCGATTTCACCCTGGGGTTGCCGGTCAAAGGATTTGCACCGTGGATGCAGCGCCCGGCGGACAGCCCGCACGGGCGCGCTTTCGCTTACTGCACCGCCAATTCCTTCGTGCTCGGCGCGGTGCTGGAAAAGGCGACCGGTCAGCCGCTGGCAGACTACGCCGCGCGCGTGCTGGAGCGACCGCTGGGGATCACGGCAAGTCACTGGAACCGGTCGCCCGAGGGCATCGGCATGGGCGGTGGCGGGACGCGCTACCGCAGCCGCGATCTGGCCAGGCTGGGCCAACTGGTACTCGATGGCGGCCGCTGGCAGGGCCGACAACTTCTGCCGCCCGACTACATCGCCGCCTTGATCCAACCGCAGGCACAGGCCGGCGATGGCAGTGACTACGGTTATCAATGGTGGGGATTGAAACTGGCGGTCGACGGCAAACCACAGACGGTGTGGGCAATGTCCGGCAATGGTGGCAACTATGTCTTCGTGCTGCCGCAGCATCGCGCCGTGGCCGTGGTTACCAGTCAGGCCTACAACCGCAGCCTGGCCCACCCACAGTCGCGACGGATTCTCACCGAGTTCCTGTTGCCGGCGCTGCGCTGAGGCCCGAGAGATCGGCGGGACGCCAGTCGGCAGCCAGTACCCGGCTGCGTTGGCGCGCGATGTCGGCATCGATGCGCGCCAGCAGTGGCATCCATTCCGAAGTGTTGTGCAAGGGCGCGAACAGCGGCGTGGCGCGCAGCCACGCCGCATCGCGGAAGCCATCATTGACCGCCTGCTGCAGCGCCGCCATCGCCGCAGCGGTGTTGCCTGACGCCTGCAGCAGCAGGGCCCGCTCCAAAGCAGCATCGGACCAGCCATCACCGGCCTGTGCCTGCAGCGACGTGAGGCGGTTGCCAATCCATTCCGGTGGCGGGCCCGGCACTGCGTACAGCATGGCCAGGGTCTGCCCGAACGACTGCTGCGGACGCAGTTGGCGCCCCTGCTCGAAGGCAGCGGCGGCGGCGGCGCGATCCCCGGCCTGCAGCGCCAATTCGCCCTGCAGCCGCAGCAGTTGTGGATGCGGTGTGCCGCGCGACAGCGCTTCGGACAGCGCCTGTCTGGCTGGCCCGGATGCACCGGCTGCAAACAGGCTGCGCGGCCAGGCGATGTTGGCAAAGACGTTGTCGGGGTACAGCTGGAAGTTCCGCGCGTGACGTTGTGCCGCCGCTTGGGTGAAGCCCAGCAGCTCCAGTTCACGTGCCACCTGCACGTCGCGGAAACGCAGGCGCTCGGGCGCCTTCAATGCGAGATTGTCGCGCAGCGCAAGAACAAGATGGCCCTGCTCCTGGTGAAGATAGGCCAGCGATGCGCGCGTGCGCTCATCAGCGGGATCCAGCTGGATGGCGCGCTGGTAATCGGCAATGGCATCGCCCATCCGCCCCAGGCAGTCGTAGGCATAGCCGCGCAATGCGTGCGCCGCACCGTCATCGAAAGCGCGACGGAGTTCGGCGTCCGCCAGGGCAAGGGCTTCGTCCATCTGCGCAGCCGAGCCATTGAACAGGCAGCCCTGCGCGGACAAGGCACGTGACAGCCCGCGTCGTGCGCTGCTGGATTCGGGATCCACCTGCAGTGCCTGCCGGTACAGGGCAATGGCACGCTCGTTGTTGCCGGCCTGGCCGATGCTGGCGTAGTACTCGGCGCGCTGCAGCAAGGCCTGTGCGGCCGGCGGCGATGGCGTAGCGGGCCACAGTAGAACAGTGGCCAGTACGGCAACGGCGGCGGCACCGCCGGCCAGCCAAGGCCACTTGCGGCGTGCAGCTGGCGGCGAGGTCCGCTCCAGCGCGACCGGCGCAGCGCACAGCTGGTAGCCACGCCCACGTACCGAGCGGATATAGCGCGGGCGGCGGCTGTCGTCGCCCAGCGCCTTGCGCAGCAGCTTCACCCGCTGGCTGATCGCATCTTCGCCGACGACCGCTGGTGCCCAGACCTGTTCGGCCAAGGTGTCGAAATCGACGATGTCGGTACCACGCTCCAGCAGCACTTCGAACAGGCGCCAGCTCAGGCCATGGAGCGGCAACGCCACACCTGCGCGGGTGACACGCTGTGCAGGGCAATCGATCTCAAGGTCGAGCAGACGCAGGCTGTCCATGCGCGAAGCATAGCGGCCGGTGCGGCCTGCGGGACGACAGGCAAAGAAAAAGCGGGCCGAAGCCCGCTTTTTCATTTCGGCGTGTCAACCAAGGTTGACACCTACCGGAATCGAGGCGTGTCAACCAAGGTTGACACCCACCGTCGATTACTCGGCGGTGGCGCCTTCGCCTTCCTCGACGGCCTTCATCGACAGGCGGATACGGCCCTGCTTGTCGACTTCCAGCACCTTGACCTTGACCACGTCGCCTTCCTTCAGCACGTCGCCGACCTTCTCGACGCGGTCGCTGGAGATCTGCGACACGTGCACCAGGCCGTCCTTGCCCGGCAGGATGGTGACGAACGCACCGAAGTCCATGATCTTGGCGACCTTGCCTTCGTAGATGCGGCCCGGCTCGACGTCCGAGGTGATCTGCTCGATGCGGGCCTTGGCAGCCTGCGCAGCGATGGCATTGACCGACGCGATGACGATGGTGCCGTCATCCTGGATGTCGATCTGGGTGCCGGTTTCCTTGGTGATGGCCTGGATGGTCGAACCACCCTTGCCGATCACTTCGCGGATCTTGTCCGGGTGGATCTTGATGGTCAGCAGACGCGGCGCGTAGTCCGACAGCTCTTCGCGCGGAGCGGTCAGGCCGTGGGCCATTTCGCCCAGGATGTGCAGACGGCCAGCCTTGGCCTGCTGCAGAGCCTGCTTCATGATCTCTTCGGTGATGCCTTCGATCTTGATGTCCATCTGCAGGGCGGAGATGCCCTCAGCGGTACCGGCAACCTTGAAGTCCATGTCGCCCAGGTGATCTTCGTCACCCAGGATGTCGGACAGGACGACGAAGCGATCGCCTTCCTTGACCAGACCCATGGCGATACCGGCAACCGGTGCCTTCACCGGCACGCCGGCGTCCATCAGGGCCAGCGACGAGCCGCAGACCGATGCCATCGACGAGGAACCGTTCGACTCGGTGATTTCCGACACGACACGGATGGTGTACGGGAAGGATTCCAGCGACGGCATCACTGCCAGTACGCCGCGCTTGGCCAGACGGCCGTGACCGATCTCGCGACGCTTCGGGCCCATCATGCGGCCGGTCTCACCCACCGAGTAGGGGGGGAAGTTGTAATGGAACAGGAAGTTCTCTTTGTACTCACCGGAGACGGCATCGATGACCTGGCCATCACGGGCGGTGCCCAGGGTGATGGTCACGATGGCCTGCGTTTCACCGCGGGTGAACAGCGAGGAACCGTGGGTACGCGGCAGGATGCCGGTCTTCACTGCGATCGGGCGGACGGTGTCCAGCGCACGGCCGTCGATGCGGACCTTGGTGTCCAGCACCGAGTTGCGCATGGTGCTGTATTCCAGCTCGCCGAATTCCTTCGACAGCTCGGCCGGGTTCCAGCCTTCAGCGGCCACGCGGCCAGCCAGCGACTCGACCACGTCCTTCTTGATCGCCGAGATGGCGTCGCGGCGCTGCAGCTTGTCGCGCACCTGGAAGGCTTCGCCCAGACGCGGGCCGATGGCTTCCTGCAGGGCGCTGATCAGCACGTCGTTCTTGGCCGGGGCGACCCAGGTCGACGGCTTGGTGCCGGCTTCCACGGTCAGCTCGTTGATCGCGTTGATGACCTTCTGCATTTCGCGGTGACCGAAGGTCACGGCGCCCAGCATCACGTCTTCGGACAGCAGCGCGGCTTCGGATTCCACCATCAGCACAGCGTTGGCGGTACCGGCAACGACCAGCTCCAGCTCCGAATCCTTCAGTTCGGTCACGGTCGGGTTGAGGATGTACTCACCGTTCTTGTAACCGACCTTGGCGGCGGCGATCGGACCCTTGAACGGGGTGCCGGCCAGCGACAGCGCAGCCGAGGCACCGATCAGCGCCGGGATGTCACCGTCGATGTCCGGGTTCAGCGACATCACCGTGGCGATGATCTGCACTTCGTTCTTGTAGTCTTCCGGGAACAGCGGGCGGATCGGACGATCGATCAGACGCGAGATCAGGGTTTCCTTCTCGGTCGCGCGGCCTTCGCGCTTGAAGAAGCCACCCGGGATACGGCCACCGGCGTAGAACTTCTCCTGGTAGTCACAGGTCAGGGGGAAGAAGTCCTGGCCCTCACGCGCGCTCTTGGCGGCAACGGCGGAGACCAGCAGCACGGTATCGTCGAACTTGACGATGACGGCGCCACCGGCCTGGCGGGCGATTTCGCCGGTCTCAAGCGTGACGGTGTGCTTGCCGTACTGGAAGGTTTTGGTGATTTTTGCCACGGGGGTGTCCTTGGGGATGCTGTCTGCGAATGGACCGGGGGCGACCCTTGCCGCCAACGGATGACCGGTCGTTCCGGTCTGAAAAAGGTATTGCGGTGCTACAAAACAAAACCGCGGCGCATCGCTGCGCCGCGGGGGATTCGTTGCTTAGCGACGCAGGCCAAGCTTCTCGATCAGGGCCTTGTAACGCTCGACGTCCTTCTTCTTCAGGTAGTCGAGCAGGCTGCGGCGGCGGTTGACCATCTGCAGCAGACCACGGCGGCTGTGGTGATCCTTCTTGTGGGTCTTGAAGTGGCCGGTCAGCAGTTCGATGCGGGCGGTCAGCAGTGCAACCTGGACTTCCGGGGAGCCGGTGTCAGCCGAGCTGCGCTTGTTGTCTTCAATGACCTTCTGGGTGTCGATCGACATGTCTTTTTTCTCTGTGATGCGTGGCCGGCAGGAACGCGCTTTCGCGCACCGCCTGGCTCGCCATGAACCAACAAATGGATGAAACCCGCCTTCGGCAGGCTGCCGTAAAACGGCCGCGGAATTGTAACGGCCAGGGGGCTTTGGAACAAGGTCCGGGGCTGAACCGGGCTTCCCCGTTCAGAGGTTGAAGCGGCGCTGCGGGGCCAGCAGACCGCTATCGTCGACCTGGCCCAGGCCCTGCGCCGCCGATCCGGGACCGAACACGGCCACCAGGCCGCGCGGCCAGGAAGGGTCGCGCTGGCGCTGGCCCACGCAGAAACGCTGGGTCTGCTCGGCGTCCAGGTCGACCCGGGGATACTCGGACAGACCGGCTGCAAGCGGCAGCAGCAGCGCGTCCATGGCGGTCTCGTCCTGCGCTTCCACCAGGGCCCTCAGCTGCTCCAGGGTGACCATCGCCGGTTCGTGGAACGGCTCCACCCACAAGCGACGCAGGGCACTGATGTGCGCCCCGCAGCCCAGCGTTTCACCCAGGTCACGGGCCAGACTGCGGATATAGGTGCCCGAGCCGCAGGTGACCCGCAGCCGCAGCCGCTCGGGCTGCTGCTCCAGTATCTCGATGGCATGGACCTTGACCTGGCGCTCGGGCGCCTCGATGGCGTCGCCTCGGCGGGCCTTCACATAAAGCGGTTCCCCGCCCTGCTTGAGCGCGGAATAGATCGGCGCACGCTGCAGGATGTCGCCCAGCAGCGGCGCGATCGCCGCCTGCAGGGTCTCGGGACTGATCGCAGGCACCGGCCGCTCGAGCAGCACCTGGCCCTCGGCATCATCGGTATCGGTGGTCTGGCCCAGCACGATCTCGGCGTCGTAGGCCTTGGCCGAGCCCAGCAGCAGGCCGGCGATCTTGGTGGCCTCGCCGAAGCACAGCGGCAACAGCCCGGTGGCCAGCGGGTCAAGGCTGCCGGTGTGGCCGCCCTTTTCCGCACGGAACAGGCGACGGGCGACCTGCAGCGCGGCGTTGGAGCTCATGCCGGTCGGCTTGTCGAGCAGCAGGATGCCATCCAGGCGGCGGAACTGAATTCGGGTCATGACAGGTACGGGTAGCGCCGGGCCATGCCCGGCGAGCGCGCAGCGCGGTCTGCATCAGACATCGCGCAGCCGGAATGCAACAACGCCGGGCATGCCCGGCGTCGCGCGGTTATTCTTCGTCGCCTTCGCGACGCTTTTCGGCGGCCACGGTATCGGGCAGGTCGCGCAGCAGGTTGTCGATGCGCTCGCCACGATCGACCGAGTCGTCGTAATGGAAATGCAGCTCCGGCACATGCCGCAGCTTCATCGCGCGCGCCAGCTCCATGCGCAGGCCCCAGGCCAGTTCCTTCAGGCCCTTCATGGCTTCAACCGAACGTTCCGGCATCAGCGCGGTGACGAACACCTTGGCGTGGGCCATGTCGCGGGTGATTTCCACGTCGGACACGCTCACCGAGGGCAACCCGTGCTCGCGCACGGCGTTGTGCACCAGGGTGCCGAGTTCACGGCGCAGCTGGGCGGAGACACGGTCGGTTCGGTGGAAAGTCTTGGGCACGCGGCAGGCTCTTGATTCGATTGTGGCCCGACCAAGGTCAGGCACTACAGTTTACGGGATGAAACGAGACCGGCCCGTGAGGGCCGGTCCGTTGCAGCATTACAGGGTGCGCGGCACTTCGATACGCTCGAAGCACTCGATCTGGTCACCCGGCTTGACGTCGTTGTAGGCCTTCACCGCGATACCACACTCGGTACCGTTGCGGACTTCCTCGACGTTTTCCTTGAAGCGGCGCAGCGATTCCAGCTCGCCTTCGAAGATCACCACGCTGTCGCGCAGGACGCGGATCGGCTTGTTGCGCTTGACCACACCCTCGATGACCATGCTGCCGGCGACGGCACCCAGCTTGGAGCTGCGGAAGACGTCGCGGACCTCGGCGATACCGATGATCTCTTCGCGGATCTCCACGCCCAGCAGACCGGAGGCCACCTGCTTCACCTGATCGATCACGTCATAGATGATCGAGAAGTAACGCAGGTCCACGCCGTTGGATTCGATGATGCGACGGGCCGAAGCATCCGCACGCACGTTGAAGCCGATGACGGTGGCCTTCGAAGCGGCGGCCGAATTGGCGTCCGACTCGGTGATGCCGCCCACGCCGGAGTGGATCACGTTGATGCGGATGTCGTCGTTGGACAGCGCCACCAGGGCCTGGCTCAACGCCTGCACCGAACCCTGCACGTCGGCCTTGATGACCAGGTTGAGGACCTGCTGGCCCTCGCCCTTGCCCAGGGTCGCCATGATGTCTTCCATGCGGCTGCCAGCGGTGGCGACCAGGCGCGATTCACGGCGCTTGGTCTCACGCTGCTGGGCAACGTCCTTGGCCAGACGCTCGTCGTCGACGACGACGAAGTCGTCACCGGCTTCCGGCACGCCGGACAGGCCCAGGACCTGCACCGGAATGGACGGGCCAGCGAACTCCGGCTGCTTGCCGGTTTCGTCGAACAGCGCACGCACGCGGCCGTACTGGATACCGCACACCAGGTAATCGCCCTTCTTCAGGCGGCCCTGCTGCACCAGCACCGTGGCGATCGGGCCACGGCCCTTGTCCAGCGACGATTCGATGACCACGCCGTTGGCACGACCCTCGTCGACCGCCTTCAGTTCCAGCAGCTCAGCCTGGACCGAAACAGCTTCCAGCAGGTCGTCGATGCCCAGGCCGGTCTTGGCCGAGATCTCCACCATCTGGGTGTCGCCACCGAAGTCTTCGGCCACGACCTGCTCGGAGAGCAGCTCGTTCTTGACCCGCATCGGGTCGGCGCCGGACTTGTCGATCTTGTTGATCGCCACGATCAGCGGCACACCCGCCGAACGGGCGTGCTGGATCGCTTCCTTGGTCTGCGGCATGACGCCATCATCGGCCGCCACGACCAGCACCACGATGTCGGTCAGCTTGGCACCGCGGGCGCGCATCGAGGTGAACGCGGCGTGGCCCGGGGTATCCAGGAAGCTGATGACGCCCTTCGGCGTTTCAACGTGGTACGCACCGATGTGCTGGGTGATGCCGCCGGCTTCGCCGGTGGCGACCTTGGTGCGACGGATGTAATCCAGCAGCGAGGTCTTGCCGTGGTCGACGTGGCCCATGATGGTGACCACCGGCGGACGCTGCACGGCCTCGCCCTTGTTCTCACCCGCCGATGCCAACAGCGCGTCTTCGGCGTCGTTGTCGCTGGCGCGGATCGCCTTGTGGCCGAGCTCTTCGGTGACCAGTGCCGCGGTGTCGTGGTCGATGGACTGGGTGATGGTGGCCATCACGCCCATCTTGAACAGCGCCTTCACCACCTCGCCGCCCTTCAGCGCGAGCTTCTGCGCCAGGTCGGCCACGGTGATGGTGTCGCCGATCGCCACTTCACGCACGACCGGTGCGGTCGGACGCTCGAAGGCGTGCGGGCCGGAGTTGCCACCGCCGCGCGACATGTCGCGACGGCCGGACGTCGGACGGCTGCCCGGGCGACCACGGTTGTTGCTGTTGTTGCTGTTGCCACGGCGCGCACGATCGGCAGCGGACAGGTGCATCTGACCGGCAAAGCGGTCACCCGGTCCACGCTCGTTGCGCGGCGCGTTGCGGTTGTTGCGGTCGTCGCTGCGCGGCGGCGCTGCACTACGCGGAGCAGCCGGGGCTGCGGCCGGAGCGCGCGGCGGGCGCGGCGCGGTTTCGTCGATCGGAGCACGCACCTTGGGCTTGCTGGCAGCCAGGGCCTCGGCAGCCTTGGCGGCAACCGCAGCTTCCTCGGCCGCCTTCTTCTCGGCCTCGGCACGCTCCTTGGCAGCGACCTCTTCCTCGCGTGCACGGACGATGGCCTCGTCACGCAGGCGGTCCTTCTCGGCCAGGGCCTGCTGCTCGGCAAGGTTGCGTGCGCGCGACTCTTCCAGCTTGCGCAGGATGTCGGCACGCTCTTCGTCCGGGGTCATCGCACGCGCACCATCCTTGACGTAGGTGCGCTTCTGGCGCACTTCCACGTTCACGGTTGTCTTGCTGCGACCGGAACTGACCGTCACTTCCTGTTGCTTGCGACGGTTGAGGGTGATCTTCTTGGCAGACTGATCAGTCTCTTCCGGGGCCTGCTCGGGCTTGCCGTGCGAGCGACGAAGGAAGCCCAGGAGCTTCACTTTCTCGGAGCTGGTCACGACCTGGTCGGGACCGCTGAACTTCATGCCGGCACCAGCCAGCTGTTCCAGCAGTTTTTCGACCGGTGTATTGACCAGTTCAGCAAGCTTGCGGATGGTGGTTTGCTGCGACATTCGGATCCTATGATCTTGTGGGCGCCCCCCCGCATCTGGAGGTGGCGCGGATTCTACGCCCTGATCGGCTCAGGGCCCTGTTCATTGCCGGCTCATTCGCCGCGTTCCAGTCGGGCGATTTCCTCGGCACGCGCGGCCAGGATCAGCGCCGCGGCGCGCTCCTGGTCCAGCCCTTCAATGCCGAAGTCCATGACCTCGTCGGCGGCCAGGTCGGACAAGTCCTCGCTGGTACGCACGCCGTGGCCGGCCAACGCATATGCGGTGGCTTCGTCCATGCCCTTCAGGGACAGCAGATCCTGCGCCGGCTGGCCGTCCTCCAGGCCTTCCTCGACTGCCAGGGCCTCATTGAGCAGCGCATCGCGGGCACGTGCGCGCAGCTCTTCGACGATGTCTTCGTCGAAACCTTCCACGGCCAGCAGTTCGCCGACCGGTACGTATGCAATTTCCTCGACCGTGCCGAAGCCTTCGCTGACCAGGATGCCAGCGATTTCCTCGTCCACTTCCAGCTTGTCCATGAACAGCTGGCGGGCCGAAGCCTGCTCGGCTTCCGACTTGGCGGTCACCTGGTCCTGGGTCATCACGTTGAGCTGCCAGCCGGTCAGGCGGCTGGCCAGGCGCACGTTCTGGCCGCCCTTGCCGATCGCCTGGGCCAGGCGGTCTTCAGCAACGGCCAGGTCCATCGAATGCTTGTCTTCATCGACGATGATCGACTGCACTTCGGCCGGCGCCATCGCATTGATGACGAAGTTGGCCGGGTTCTCGTTCCACAGGACGATGTCCACGCGCTCGCCATTGAGCTCGTTGGACACGGCCTGCACGCGCGAACCACGCATGCCGATGCAGGCGCCGATCGGATCGGTGCGCTGGTCGTGGGCGAGCACGGCGATCTTGGCGCGGTCGCCCGGATCGCGGGCACAGGCCTTGATTTCCACCAGGCCCTGGCCGACTTCCGGCACTTCCAGCTTGAACAGCTCGATCATGAATTCCGGTGCGGCGCGGCTGATGAACAACTGCGGGCCACGCGGTTCCGAACGCACTTCGGCCAGGTACCCGCGGACGCGGTCGCCGGCACGCAGGACATCACGCGGAATGCCCTTGTCCTTCGGAATGAAACCTTCAGCGTTGCCGCCAAGGTCGACATAGATGTTGCCGCGCTCGGCGCGCTTGACCACACCGGTGATCAGCTCGCCCACACGATCGGCCCACGCATCGACAACCTGCTGGCGCTCGGCTTCGCGCACGCGCTGCACGATCACCTGCTTGGCGGCCTGGGCGGCGATGCGACCGAAGTCGGGGTTCTCGATCTGCTCTTCGATGTAATCGCCGACGTCCACGCCTTCGGCTTCGTCGATCGCGTCCATCAGGCGGATCTGGCGATCCGGCGATTCCATCACCACGTCATCGGCCACCACTTCCCAGCGGCGGTAGGTTTCGTAGTTGCCATCCTTGTGGTCGATGACCACGCGGGTCAGCACTTCCTCGTCGGGATAGCGCTTCTTCGCTGCCGAGGCCAGCGCGGCCTCGATGGCATCGAAGATTACTTCACGCGGCACGCCCTTCTCGTTGGCGACCGCGTCCACTACCAGCAACAGTTCCTTGCTCATTGGCTCACTCCGCGCGCGGCTTCTTTGCCGCCGGCTCGTTGGAAGAAGAATTCTTGTTCGGCTTCGGACGCTTCGGTGCCGGACCGGTCGGCTTGCTCGGGGCCAGCCCCAGCGCCACCCAGTCAGGCATGATCCGCGCCTTGTCGATGTTGTCGGCCGACACCACCAGTGCGGTGTTGTCGACGATGAAAGTGATGCTGCCCTGCGCCTCGTCGATCGCGTCGATGCGACCCTGCAGGCGACGGCGGTTTTCCTGCGGCAGCTTCAGGGTGACCTTGGCCGATTCGCCGAGGTGACGACCGAACTGCTCCAGGTTGAACAGCGGGCGATCCACGCCCGGCGAAGACACTTCCAGCGTGTAATTGCCGCTGATCGGGTCCTCGACGTCCATCTGTGCGGAGACTTCGCGGCTTACCCGCTCACAGTCGTCCACATTGATGATGCGCTCGGGCTGTTCCGCCAGCGGCACGTCGATGTAAAGGCGAAGGGTCGCACCGCCGGGGGCCGGCAGATACTCAACGCCCAGCAGCTCCAGGCCCAGCGACACAACGGTCGGGGCGAGCAGATTCGCGATGTCGGTTGCCTTGTCGCTCACAGCCTGCCTTGATCTCTTGGTTGGGTGCCGGCCGTGGCCAGCATGGAAACATGACGCCCCGAAAACGACGAAGGGCCCGCTGGGCCCCTTTTCCGGAAAGACTCCGGTGACTGGATTCCGGTTGCAACGCGCTGAACAAGCGCGTTGCGGCCCTCCTTCCGGGTGGATCTCCAATGGGGAGCGCCGCCGTCAGGGGTACTTCTAGGCCGCTGATGATAGCCCCTGCACCGCGCTGGTGCAAGGCTGCGGCCGTGCTGAAACCTCCGCAGCGCTCGCCGGGCATGGCCCGGCGGATCGGCGGAAGCCAAAAAGAAAAACGCCCTCGAAGCAGAGCTTCGAAGGCGCATTCTTTACTTGGTAGCGGGGGCAGGATTTGAACCTGCGACCTTCGGGTTATGAGCCCGACGAGCTGCCAGACTGCTCCACCCCGCATCAGAAGCGGAATTATGAGGGATAACTTCAAAACCTGCAAGCTTTTCCTCATTCATCGAACTGGTTGGCGCCGATTCGATGTGTTGGTAGCGGGGGCAGGATTTGAACCTGCGACCTTCGGGTTATGAGCCCGACGAGCTGCCAGACTGCTCCACCCCGCACCGGAAGTGTTTGAACCGCTGCCCCACTCTGGCGAGGGAGGCGCTCCGCAACGATGTTCTGGCTGAACCGCTGCAGTGACAACTCAAGCTGCGTATATTACACGAATCGCGCAGCTTTGTGTCAACTTTTATGCAAGATGCGCAAATGCCTGCTGGCACCAGACCATGATCGGGTTCCAGGCCAGGCCCAGCGCCAGCAACGCCAGGGCGTTCACGCCCAGCACCACACCCAGCACGCGGTCCTTGCTGCGCGGCATGGCCTCGCCCACCGGCTCATCGAAGTACATGACCTTGATGACGCGCAGGTAGTAGAAGCAGCCGACCACGGCACACAGCACGCCCAGGATCGCCAGCCACAGCAGGCCACCGTTGACGGCGGCGCCGAGCACGGCCAGCTTGGTCCAGAAACCGAGGAACGGCGGGATGCCTGCCAGCGACGCCATGATGCACAGCACCAGGCCGGCCATCCACGGGTTGCGGGCGTTCAGGCCCTTGAAGTCCTCGATGTTCTCGGCCTCGAAGCCGGCACGCGACAGCGCGATGATCGCGCCGAAGGCCGCGGTCGACATGATCGCGTAGGCCAGAGCGTAGAACAGCGCCGCCGCATAACCCTGCGAACCGCCACCGGCGATGCCCATCAGCAGGAAGCCGATGTGCGACACGGTGGAGAACGCCAGCATGCGCTTGAGGTTGCTCTGTGCGATGGCCATCAGGTTGCCGATCACCAGCGACAACGCGGCAAGGCCGGCAATCATCAGCTGCAGTTCGGTCGACAGCGGGCCGACGCCCATTTCGAGCAGGCGATAGGCCATGCCGAAGGCGGCCAGCTTCGGTGCCGAGCTGATGAACAGCGCGATCGGTGCCGGAGCACCCTGGTACACGTCCGGCAGCCACATGTGGAACGGTGCGGCACCCAGCTTGAAGGCAACACCGGCAATCATGAATACCGCGCCGGTGATCAGCAGCACGCGCTCTTCCGAGTGCGGGATGGCGGCCTGGATGGCATCCAGGTGCAGGCTGCCGGTAGCGCCGTAGATCAGCGACATGCCGTACAGCAACAGGCCCGAAGCCAGCGAGCCGAGGACGATGTACTTCATCGCCGCTTCCGAGGCCAGGCCGCTTTCGCGGTTGCTGGCGACCAGCGCGTAGGAGCACAGGGCCAGCAGTTCCAGGCCCAGGTACACCATCAGCAGGCTGCCGGCGGAGACCAGGATCATCATGCCGGCGGTACCGAACAGGATCAGCACCGGGATCTCACCCTGGAACAGCTTGCGCTCGCGCAGGTAGCCCCAGCCGTAGATCAGGGTCAGGCCGCTGAGCAGCACGATTCCGGTCTTCATCACGTCCGCGGCGGTATCGCGCACGAACATGCCATGGAAGACCTCCCCCTGCCCGCCCACGCCGGTGGCCAGCATGAACAGCACCACGGCCAGTGCGGCGACCGAGAACAGGTGGGTGACGATCTTGTTCCGTTCGCTGACGAACAGGTCGAGGATCATCAGGGCGAAGGCGCTGCCGATCAGCACCAGCTCGGGAGCGAGCGGTGGCAGGTCAGCGGCGGTCAGTGGCAGCAGCGGCGAGGTGGTCATCATCAAATCCTGGAATTACAGCAACTTGCTGGATGCGATCTGCATCGCCAGCTTTGCGATCGAGGGCTCCATCAGGTCGGTCAGCGGCTTGGGGTAGATGCCCAGGGCCAGCACGCCAACGGCGAACACGCCCAGCACCAGCCATTCGCGGCCGTTGATGTCCTTCAGTTCGGCGACGTGGCTGTTGGCCACCTCGCCGAAGAAGACGCGCTTGTACAGCCACAGGGTGTAGGCCGCGCCGATGATCAGGGTGGTGGCTGCGCCCAGGGCGATCCACGGGTTCCGCTGGAACGCCGCGAGGATGACCATGAACTCGCCGACGAAACCGCTGGTACCCGGCAGGCCCGCATTGGCCATGAAGAACAGCATGGCGAAGGTGGCGAACCAGGGCATCACGTTGACCACGCCGCCGTAATCGGCGATGCGGCGGCTGTGCATGCGGTCGTACAGCACGCCGACGCAGGAGAACATCGCGCCGGACACGAAGCCGTGCGAGATCATCTGCACCATGGCGCCCTGCAGGCCCAGGCGGGCCGCATCGACGTTGCCGGCTTCACGCACCAGCCACAGGGCAATGAAGGTGCCCAGGGTGACGAAGCCCATGTGCGCGATCGACGAATAGGCGATCAGCTTCTTCATGTCGTCCTGCACCAGGGCGACCAGGCCGACGTAGATCACCGCGATCAGCGACAGCGCGATGACCAGCCATGCCCATTCCTGCGACGCATCGGGGACGATCGGCAGGTTGAAGCGCAGGAAGCCGTAGCCACCGATCTTCAGTGCGATGGCGGCCAGGATCACCGAACCGGCGGTCGGCGCTTCCACGTGCGCGTCCGGCAGCCAGGTGTGCACCGGGAACATCGGCACCTTGACCGCGAACGCGATCAGGAAGGCGAAGAAGATCCAGGTCTGTTCCTTGCCCGACAGCTGCAGTGCGTAGAGGTCGGCCAGCTGGAAGCTGCCGCCCTTCATGTACAGGTAGATCAGCGCCACCAGCATCAGCACCGAGCCGAGGAAGGTGTACAGGAAGAACTTCAGCGCGGCGTAGATGCGGCGCGGGCCGCCCCAGACACCGATGATCAGGAACATCGGGATCAGCATCGCCTCGAAGAACACGTAGAACAGCATCGCGTCCGTGGCCGAGAAGATACCGACGGTGACACCTTCCAGGATCAGGAAGGCAGCCACGTACTGGTTCACGCGCTTGTCGATCGCGCTCCAGGCACCGATCAGGGCGAGCACGCTGACCAGCGTGGTCAGCAGGATCAGCGCTACGGCGATGCCGTCCACGCCCAGGTTGTAGCCGATGTTGTAGGTCGGGATCCAGGCGTGGGTCTCGACGAACTGCAGCGCGTCGATGCCCGGGTTGTAGCCGCCCAGCAGCGAGAGGCTCGCAACGAAGGTCAGCACCGCGACGCCCAGCGACGCCCAACGGGCGGTCTGCGCATCACGGATCGCAAGGATCAGGGCACCGCCGAGGATCGGCAGCCAGATGAGGACACTGAGTAGAGGCCAGTTCGACACGTCTTCTTATTCCGTACAGGTCATCAACGCAGGTAATGCATCAGCACGCCCAGGAGGGCAATCAGGCCGATGATCATCGCGAAGGCGTAGTGATAGAGGAAACCGGATTGGGTACGGCGCAGCACGCTGGCTGCGACGTCCACAACACGTGCCGAGAGATTGACCACACCGTCGACGATGTTGCTGTCGATCCAGCGCGAGACCTTGCCCAGCTTGACGCTGCCACCGGCGAGGCCATCGATCCACAGCTTGTCGAAGCCGTACTTGTTTTCCAGCACGGACACCACCGGGGCGAAGGTCTTGCGCGCCTTGCCCGACAGGTCCGGCTTCCACAGGTAGAACAACGCAGCCAGCAGGAAGCCTGCCAGGGTCAGCCAGAACGGCGGCAGCATCATGCCGTGCAGCGCGAACGCCACCGGACCATGGAACTCCTCGCCCAGGAAGGCCACGGTGTTCTTGGCCGGATCGTAGAAATCGACGATGCCGGTGAAGAACGTGTTGACCTGGCCCTTGATCGCCGCATGGGCGTGGTGACCGGCCCAGTCGGTGCCATGCAGCATCGGACCGATGCTGAAGAAACCGATGGCGATGGACGGGATGGCCAGCAGGATCAGCGGCAGCGTCACCACCCACGGCGTTTCATGCGGCTCATGCGGACCATGGCCATGGCCGTGGTCGTCATGCGCGTCGGCATGGTGTGCATCGGCGGCATGGTGGTCGTCATGACCATGGCCGTGATCATCGTGTGCATCGCGGAAGCGTTCCTTGCCATGGAAGGTCAGGAACAGCAGACGGAAGCTGTAGAAGCTGGTCACCAGCACGCCACCCAGCACCGCCCAGTAGCCATAAGTGGCCACCCAGCTGTTCTGCATGTGGGCGTGGATCTCGGCAGCCTCGATGATGGTGTCCTTCGAGTAGAAGCCGGAGAAGAACGGCGTACCAACCAGGGCCAGGGTACCGATCCACATGGTGATGAAGGTGATCGGCATGTACTTGCGCAGGCCGCCCATCTTGCGCATGTCCTGCTCATGGTGCATCGCGATGATGACCGAGCCGGCACCCAGGAACAGCAGCGCCTTGAAGAAGGCGTGGGTCATCAGGTGGAACACGGCAGCGGAGTACGCCGACACGCCCAGGGCGACGGTCATGTAACCCAGCTGGGACAGCGTGGAGTACGCGACGACGCGCTTGATGTCGTTCTGCACGATGCCGATCAGGCCGGTGAAGAACGCAGTGGTGGCACCGATGAACAGGATGAAGTTCAACGCAGTCTGCGACAGCTCGAACAACGGCGACATGCGGGTGACCATGAAGATACCGGCGGTCACCATCGTCGCGGCGTGGATCAGTGCCGAGATCGGGGTCGGGCCTTCCATCGAGTCAGGCAGCCACACGTGCAGCGGAACCTGCGCCGACTTGCCCATGGCGCCGATGAACAGGCCGATGCAGATCACGGTGGCGATCGACCAGATCACCGGCTCGTTGAGCAGCTGCATGCCGAACATGGTGCCGTCCCAGACCTGCAGCTGGGCGCGCGGGTCGGCGAGCATGCCGGCCTGCGAGAACACCTGCGAGTAATCCAGGGTACCGAACACCCACAACACACCGGCGATGCCCAGCAGGAAGCCGAAGTCACCGACGCGGTTGACCAGGAACGCCTTCATGTTGGCGAAGATCGCGGTCGGGCGCTTGAACCAGAAGCCGATCAGCAGGTACGACACCAGGCCCACCGCTTCCCAGCCGAAGAACAGCTGCAGGAAGTTGTTGCTCATCACCAGGGTGAGCATCGAGAAGGTGAACAGCGAGATGTAGCTGAAGAAACGCTGGTAACCCGGATCGTCCTGCATGTAGCCGATCGTGTAGATGTGGACCAGCAGCGACACGAAGGTCACCACCACCATCATCATCGCGGTCAGCTTGTCGACCATGAAGCCGACATGAGCCGAGTACTGGCCGACTTCGAAGAACGTGTACAGGTTCTCGTTGAACGGCTGCGCCCCGCCCCACAGCAGCTGGTAGAGCGTGTGCATCGACAGGCCGCAGGCAACCGCGACACCGAGGATCGTGATGGTCTGCGCGCCGAAGCGCTTGACCTGGCGACCGAACAGGCCGGCGATGATGCTGCCGAACAGCGGTGCAAGCACCACTGCGATCAACAGACTCTTGGAGAGAGTGATTTCCATCTGTGGATCAGCCCTTCAACGAATCGACTTCGCCGACATTGATCGTTCGGCGTGTACGGAACAGGGTCACCAGGATCGCCAGGCCGATGGCGGCCTCGGCAGCGGCGACGGTCAGGATGAAGAACACGAACAGCTGGCCGGACGGATCACCCAACTGACGCGAGAACGCGACGAAATTGACGTTCACCGACAGCAGCATCAGTTCGATCGACATCAGCAGGACGATGACGTTCTTCCGGTTGAGGAAGATACCGGCCAGGCTGATGGCGAACAGCACCGCGCCGAGCGCAAGCATGTGGCCAAGGGTAATCACGGCTGGGTCTCCTCGCCGGCAACCGGCTTGCTGTTGCTGTGCACGACCGGCACTTCGGCGCCCATCTTGACCATGCGCAGGCGATCGCTCGCCTTGACCATGGTCTGTTCACCCGGGTTCTGGCTCTTCACACCGGTACGGCGACGCAGGGTCAGCATTACCGCGGCCACAACAGCCACAGTCAGGATGACGGCAGCGAACTCGAACGGCAGCAGGTATTCAGTGAACAGCGTGCGGGCCAGCCAGGTGACGTTGGAACTGTCGGCGGCGAGCGCGGCGGCGTTGTCGGCCGGGAACGGGTTGACCGTCCTGCCCTTCACGCCGATCAGGATCAGCATCTGCACCAGCATCGCCACGGCCACGATCAGGCCGACCGGCAGGTAGCGCACCCAGCCTTCACGCATCTTCGTAGGATCGATGTCGAGCATCATCACCACAAACAGGAACAGCACCATCACCGCGCCGACGTAGACCAGCACCAGCGCAACACCGAGGAACTCGGCGCCGACCAGCAGCCACACGCAGGCGATGGAGAAGAAGGTCAGCACCAGGCACAGGACAGCATGCACGGGGTTGCGCACGCTGATCACCGCAGCGGCCGAAACCGTTGCCGCGATGGCGAAGACCCAGAAAGCGATATTTACCCAATCCATCTTTCGACCTCAGCGGTAAGCGGCATCGGCGGCACGACGCTCGGCGATCTCGGATTCGAGACGGTCGCCCAGGGCCAGCAGCTGCGGCTTGGTAACGATGTTTTCGCCACGATTCTCGAAGTGGTACTCGAGGATGTGGGTCTCGACGATCGAGTCCACCGGGCAGCTTTCCTCACAGAAGCCGCAGAAGATGCACTTGAACAGGTCGATGTCGTAGCGCGTGGTACGGCGGGTGCCGTCCTCGCGCTTGGCCGAATCGATGGTGATGGCCAATGCCGGGCACACCGCTTCGCACAGCTTGCAGGCGATGCAGCGCTCTTCACCGTTGGGATAACGGCGCAGGGCGTGCAGGCCACGGAAGCGCGGCGACTGCGGGAACTTCTCCATCGGGTACATCATCGTGTACTTCGGCTTGAAGCTGTACTTCAGCGTCAGCCAGAGACCGGCCAGCAGTTCGAGCAGCAGCAGGCTCTTGAAGTAATGGGTAATCCTGTTCATCACTTAGACGCCCTTTTGAATCACGCCGAAGAACACCATGACGGCGGTAACCGCAATCCACAGAATGGCCAGCGGGATGAAGACCTTCCAGCCCAGGCGCATGATCTGGTCATAGCGGAAGCGCGGGAAGCTGGCACGGAACCAGATGTAGGCACTGGCGAAGAAGAACACCTTGACGAACAGCCACGGTGCACCGCCCTTCCAGATCCAGTCGACCAGCGGCGAGATATCGCCCGGGTTGACCCAGCCCTGGATCGGGCTCAGCCAGCCGCCGAGGAAGAAGATCGAGATCAGGAAGCTGATCAGGATCATGTTCGCGTATTCGGCCAGGAAGAACAGCGCGAACGCACCGCCCGAGTACTCGACCATGTGACCGGCGACGATTTCCGACTCACCTTCCACCACGTCGAACGGCGCGCGGTTGGTTTCGGCAACGCCCGACACCCAGTAGATGACGAACAGCGGGAACAGCGGCAGCAGGAACCAGTCGAAGAAACCGGAATTGCCGGCCTGCGCCATCACGATGTTGCTCAGATTCAGGCTGCCCGCAGCGATCATCACGCCGACCAGGGCGAAGCCCATGGCGATTTCGTAGCTGATCATCTGCGCCGAGGCGCGCATCGCACCCAGGAACGCATACTTCGAGTTGGATGCCCAACCGGCCAGGATGATGCCGTAGATGCCGAGCGAGGTCATCGCCAACAGATACAGCAGGCCGGCGTTGGCGTTGGACAGCACGATCTGCGAATCGAAGGGCACCACCGACCAGGCCGCGAAGGCCGGAGCCAGGGTGATCAGCGGCGCCAGCAGGAAGATCGCCTTGTTGGCGCTGCTCGGCTGCAGGACTTCCTTGAACAGCAGCTTGAAGACGTCGGCGAAGGCCTGGAAGATGCCCATGCCCACATACATCGGGCCGTGGCGGACGTGCATCCAGCCGATCAGCTTGCGTTCCCAGACCACGTAGAAGGCCACCGAGACGATCACCGGAACGGTGATCACCAGGATCTTCAGGATGATCCAGATCAGCGCGCCGATGTCACCGAGGCCAAGCAGCCACTGGTGCAGCGGATCGACCGCGTTAATCAGCAATTCGTTCATGCAGCCACCACCGAAACACGAGCGGCACCCAGCGGCGCGGTTGCGCCGTGGCCCGATTCAATCCAGACCGAACCCGCAGCGACGCGGGCGTCGACCACCACCGGCAGGGTGGCCTTGCCGGCATCGGTGCCGACCTTGGCCATCTGCCCTTCCTGCAGCTGCAGGCGGGCGGCATCGTCAGCGTTGAGCACGATGCGCGGGGCGTTGTTGAGCGGATGCAACTGCAGCGCCGGCGCGCGACGGACCACCGCATCGGTGCGGTAGATCGCAGCGGTCGAGGCCACTTCCAGGCCTTCGCCGGCAAGGGCCGGCTGGGCCGAGGCAGCGACGGCAACAGTCACCGGTGCCAGGCTGGCGCGCAGGCCGGCCAGGTCGATGAACTCGAAACCGGCCACGGCCAAGTCACCACCGAGCGCACGCAGCACGCGCCAGCCCTCGCGAGCCTCGCCCGGCAGCTTGCCGCCGGCACGGGCCGACTGCTCGCGACCATCGAGGTTGGTCAGGGTGGCATCGATTTCCGGCAGCGCACCGATCGGCAGGATCACGTCGGCGACGTCGCGGGTCGAGGCGCAGGCGAACTGGCTGAAGGCCACCACCTGCGCGCCGAGCAGCGCCTTGCGCGCGGCCGGAGCATCAGCGAAGTCCAGGCCCGGTTCCAGGCCGTAGACAACGTAGGCCTTGCGCGGATCGGCCAGCATCGCGGCGACGTCCTTGCCGGCCGGCAGCACACCGGCGCGGGTCAGGCCGATCGCGTTGGCGCCCTGCGGGATGCGGCACAGCTTGGCACCGGTGGCGGCGGCGAAGTCACGCGCAGCGGCACGGATCGCGGCAGCCTGCGGATGATTCTCGGCGATGCCACCAACGATCAGCACCGTGTTGGTACCGCCCTGCACCGCCGAACGCAGCTCGGCGTTGGCCAGCGCATCGGCGAACTTCGACGGAGCCACGATCTGCTTGCCGGCAACGCTGAACGCGAAGTCGAAGTCGACCGGGTTGACCACGTGGATCTTCGCGCCGTTGGTCGTCTGCGCCTTGCGCAGGCGGGCGTGCAGCAGCGGCAACTCGTGGCGGATGTTGCTGCCGAGCACGACGATGCGGTCCGCGCCTTCGATCTCGGCCAGCGGCAGGCCGAACACTTCGGCGGTGGCGGCGTCGGAGAAGTCGCGGTTGTTGATGCGGTGGTCGATGTTGCTCGAACCCAGGCCCGTGGCCAGGCGGGCCAGCAGTGCGCCCTCTTCGTTCGAGGTCGACGGGTGCACCAGCACGCCCAGGTTGTCGCCCTGGTTGGCCTTGAGGATTTCGGCGGCCGCGGCCAGGCCTTCAGCCCAGCTCACTTCCTTCCACTCACCATTGACCTTGCGCAGCGGCTTGACCGCACGGTCTTCGCTGTACAGGCCCTGGTGCGAATAACGGTCACGATCGGACAGCCAGCACTCGTTGACCGACTCGTTGTCGCGCGGCACGGTACGCAGCACTTCGCCGCGACGCACGTGCAGGAACAGGTTCGAGCCCATCGCGTCGTGGTAGCCCAGCGATTCGCGCGCGGTCAGTTCCCACGGACGGGCGCGGAACTGGAACACCTTGTTGGTCAGCGCACCGACCGGGCACACGTCAACCACATTGCCCGAAAGCTCGGTGGTCAGCGGCTTGCCGTCGTAGGTACCGATCTGCAGGTTTTCACCGCGGTACATGCCACCCAGTTCGTAGGTACCGGCAACGTCGGCGGTGAAGCGGACGCAGCGGGTGCACTGGATGCAGCGGGTCATCTCGGTGGCGACCAGCGGCCCCATGTCCTCGTCGGCCACCACGCGCTTGCGCTCGTTGAAGCGGCTGACCGAACGGCCGTAACCCAGCGACACGTCCTGCAGTTCGCACTCGCCGCCCTGATCGCAGATCGGGCAATCCAGCGGGTGGTTGATCAGCAGGAACTCCATCACCGAGCGCTGGAACTTCAGCGCCTTCTCACTGCGGGTGGCGACCTTCATGCCATCCATCACCGGCGTGGCACAGGCCGGCGCCGGCTTCGGCGACTTTTCCACGTCGACCAGGCACATGCGGCAGTTGGCAGCGATCGGCAGCTTCTCGTGGTAGCAGAAGCGCGGAATCGAAATGCCCGCCTTGTCGGCGGCCTGGATGATCATCGAACCCTTGGGCACCACCAGGGCCTTGCCATCGATCTCGATGGTGACGTGATCCGGTGGCACGCTGGGGGTCACTCCAGGATTATTGGGTTGCGCGCTCATGCAGCGGCTGCCTCCACCTTCTTGCCGTCAACCATCGAATGACCGTTGACGATGTAGTACTCGAATTCGTCCCAGAACTGGCGCAGGAAGCCCTGGATGGGCCACGCCGCCGCTTCGCCGAACGCACAGATGGTGTGGCCTTCGATCTGACCGGCCACGGTCTTCAACTGGTGCAGGTCTTCCATCGTGGCCTCGCCGGCGACGATGCGCTCCAGCACGCGGTGCATCCAGCCGGTACCTTCGCGGCACGGGGTGCACTGGCCACAGGATTCCTTGTGGAAGAACTGGCTGATGCGGCAAGCGAACTTGACGCAGCAGACGCTGTCATCCAGCACCACGACCGCACCGGAACCCAGGCCGGAGCCCAGCGCACGGATGGTGTCGTAGTCCATCGGCAGGCCCTTCAGCTCGGCCGCGGTCAGCACCGGCATGGACACGCCGCCCGGGATCGCGCCCTTGAGCTTGCGGCCCGGCTTGAGGCCGCCAGCCATTTCCAGCAGGTCGTCGAAGGTGGTACCGAGCGGCACTTCGAAGTTGCCGCCCTTCTGCACGCAGCCGGACACCGAGAAGCACTTCGGGCCGCCATTGGCGGTCAGGCTCAGGCCCTTGAACCACTCGGGACCATTGCGGATGATCGCCGGCACCGAACCATAGGTTTCGGTGTTGTTGATCGTCGACGGCTTGCCATACAGGCCGAAGTTGGCCGGGAACGGCGGCTTGTAGCGCGGCTGGCCCTTCTTGCCTTCCAGCGATTCCATCAGTGCGGTTTCTTCACCGCAGATGTAGGCGCCGGCACCGAGGGCGCCGTAGATGTCGATATCCACGCCCGAGCCCAGCACGTTCTTGCCCAGCCAGCCGTTTGCATAGGCATCGGCCAGGGCCTGCTCGAAGTGCTCGAACGGCTCGTGGTGGAACTCACCGCGGAGGTAGTTGTAACCCACGGTCGAACCGGTGGCGTAGCAGGCGATCGCCATGCCTTCCACCACCGAATGCGGGTTGTAACGCAGGATGTCGCGATCCTTGCAGGTGCCCGGCTCGGATTCATCCGAGTTGCAGAGGATGTACTTCTGCACGTTGCCCTTGGGCATGAAGGACCACTTCAGGCCGGTCGGGAAACCTGCGCCGCCACGGCCGCGCAGGCCCGAGGCCTTGACCATTTCGATGACCTGCTCCGGCGGGATCTTCTCTTCGAGGATCTTGCGCAGGGCAGCGTAGCCACCGGTCTTCAGATAGCTTTCGTACGACCACGGGGTGTCGTAATGCAGGGTGGTGTAGACCACCTGGTGCGGCAGCGGCGCGGGGCCGACCGGACCCTTGGATTCGTGGTGATGTGCCATGCCCTTACTCCAGCCCGTCCAGAAGCTCGTCGACCTTTTCCAGGGTCAGACGCTCATGGTAGTGACCATTGATGACCATCATCGGTGCACCCGCGCAGCCGGCCAGGCACTCTTCCTCACGCTTGAGGTAGACGCGGCCGTCAGCGGTCGACTGACCGTTCTTGATGCCCAGCTTCTTCTCGCAATGGCGCACGATGTCTTCGGCGCCATTGAGCCAGCAGCTGATGTTCGTGCAGATGGCCACGTTGTTGCGACCCACCTTCTCGGTCTCGAACATCGAGTAGAAGCTGGCAACCTCGTAGGCCCACACCGGCGGCAGGTCCAGGTACTTGGCCACGCCGGCGATCAGCTCGTCGGTCAGCCAGCCCTGGTTCTGCTCCTGGGCAGCATGCAGACCCTGCAGCACGGCAGAGCGCTTGCGGTCCGGCGGGAACTTGGACAGCCAGTGATCGATGTGAGCGCGGGTTTTGTCGCTCAACACCACCATCGGGTCGACGTCGCGCGCCGCCTCGAAATTACCTGTCGCCTTCATCGGCCGACCTCAGCGAAATGCATAACGTGAAATTGCAGAAACTGCGGCGCCGGCTTGCGCCGGCTGCCTGCAGCGGGCGTTGGCGTGGCGGACGGCATTACCGGTCAACCTCGCCGAACACCAGATCGTAGGTACCGATCATCGCCACCACGTCGGCCAGCATGTGGCCGCGCACGATCGAATCGATCGAGGACAGGTGGGCGAAGCCCGGCGCACGGAGGTGTACGCGGAACGGCTTGTTGGCGCCGTCGGAAACCAGGTAGCAGCCGAACTCGCCCTTGGGCGCTTCAACCGCGGCGTAGGTCTCGCCGGCCGGCACGCAATAGCCTTCACTGAACAGCTTGAAGTGGTGGATCAGCGCTTCCATGTCGTCCTTCATGTCCTCGCGCTTGGGCGGAGCGACCTTGAAGTTCTTGACCATGACCGGGCCTGGGTTGGCCTTCAGCCACGCCACGCACTGCTTGATGATGCGGTTGGACTCGCGCATTTCGGCCACCCGGCACAGGTAGCGATCGTAGCAATCGCCTTCCTTGCCCAGCGGGATGTCGAAATCGACGGCATCATACTTCGCGTACGGACGCTTCTTGCGCAGATCCCAGGCGATGCCCGAACCACGCAGCATCACGCCGGTCATGCCCCACTGGTGGGCCAGCTCCGGGGTGACCACGCCGATGCCAACGGTACGCTGCTTCCAGATGCGGTTGTCGGTCAGCAGGGTCTCGTATTCGTCGACACGACCCGGGAACTCATTGGTGAAGTTTTCCAGGAAGTCCAGCAGCGAACCTTCGCGCGAGGCGTTGAGGTTCTTCAGGGCCTTGCCCTTGTGCCAGCGCGATTCCTTGTACTTCGGCATGTGGTCCGGCAGATCGCGGTAAACGCCGCCCGGACGGTAGTACGCCGCGTGCATGCGCGCGCCGGAGACCGCTTCGTAGCAGTCCATCAGCTCTTCGCGCTCGCGGAAGGCGTACAGCATCACCGCCATCGCACCCAGGTCGAGTGCGTTGGAGCCCAGCCACATCAGGTGGTTCAGGATGCGGGTGATCTCGTCGAACATCGTGCGGATGTACTGCGCACGCTCCGGTGCCTCGATCCCCATCAGGGTCTCGATCGAGCGCACGTAGGCGTGCTCGTTGCACATCATCGACACGTAATCCAGGCGATCCATGTAGCCGATCGACTGGTTGAACGGCTTGGACTCGGCCAGCTTCTCGGTGCCCCGGTGCAGCAGACCCACGTGCGGGTCGGCACGCATGATGGTCTCGCCGTCCATCTCCAGGATCAGGCGCAGCACACCGTGCGCGGCCGGATGCTGCGGGCCGAAGTTCATGGTGTAGTTGCGGATTTCCTGCCGGCTTTCGGCAGCATTGCTGGCGAAAGCTTCGCCGGCCTGGTGTACGTGACTCACTTCACTGCCTCCTGCGAGCGCTCGCCGGCAGCGGTCTGCAGGCGGGCGTCGTCGCGGATCACGCGCGGCACGCCGACACGCGGCTCCACCGAGGTGACCGGTTCGTAGATGACGCGCTTCTTTTCTTCGTCGTAGCGGACTTCGACGTTGCCGATCAGCGGGAAGTCCTTGCGGAACGGATGGCCGACAAAACCGTAGTCGGTCAGGATCCGGCGCAGGTCCGGGTGACCTTCGAAGATCACGCCATACAGGTCGAACGCTTCGCGCTCGAACCAGTTCAGGCCAGGCCAGATGCTGGTCAGCGAGGACACCACCGGCAGCGCTTCGTCAGGCGCGAAGCAGCGCAGGTGCAACATCAGGTTGTGCTGGTACGAACGCAGCTGTGCGACCACGGCAAAGCGCTGGGTCGGCATGTGCTGCGGGCGGGCACCGTCGGCGCTCTCTTCGCTGGGGAATTCGCCCCAGGCGAATCGGCCCTGGGCCTTGCCTTCGACACCGCGGCTGAAGCCCTGCGAGGACACGTCGGCGGTGTCCCACTCATCGGAGCCGTAACCGAGGTAATCGACGCCGCAGAGGTCCACGGCCTGCTCGAAACCAAACTCGTCACGCAGCGCGAGGGCGGTGGCGTGCCACTCAGCGGCAGGCACTTCCAGCGTCACTTCGCCGCGGGGTTCGACCACGATGACCTTCGCACCTGCGAAACGTGCGGAGAGTCGGTCGATGAAGGATGCTTGCTCTGCCATGGGGGCTTGGCGCGCTCTTGTCAGGTGAAGGGGTCAGCGGGCGATGGTCTGTGTACGCCAGATCTTCTTCTGCAGCTGCAGGATCCCGTACACCAGCGCCTCGGCGGTCGGCGGGCAGCCCGGGACATAGATGTCCACCGGCACCACGCGATCACAGCCGCGCACCACAGAATAGGAGTAGTGGTAGTAACCACCGCCGTTGGCGCAGCTGCCCATGGAGATCACCCACTTGGGGTCGGGCATCTGGTCATAGACCTTGCGCAGCGCCGGGGCCATCTTGTTGACCAGGGTGCCGGCGACGATCATCACGTCGGACTGACGCGGCGACGGGCGGAACACCACACCGTAGCGGTCAAGGTCCAGGCGCGCCGCACCTGCGTGCATCATTTCGACCGCACAGCAGGCCAGACCGAAGGTCATGGGCCACATCGAGCCGGTACGTGCCCAGTTCAGCAGCGCATCGACGCTGGTGGTGACAAAGCCCTTTTCCAACAGGGGGTTGTCGCCTTCCGGCCGCAGGATGTCATCAACCCGCCCTTCCGGGACAGGATTGGTCATCAGGCCATCGAGAGTCTGAATCACTCCCATTCCAGCGCTCCCTTCTTCCAGACATAAATGAAACCGAGGAACAGCATGCCGACGAACAGACCCATGGTGACGAGCGAACGCGCGCCAAGCTCCATGAAGACCTGCGTCCACGGCACGATGAAGATGATTTCCAGGTCGAAGACGATGAACTGGATCGCGATCAGGTAGTAGCGCACGTCGAACTTCATGCGTGCGTCTTCGAAGGCTTCGAAGCCGCACTCGTACGGCGACAGCTTTTCCAGATCGGGGCGGCGGGGACCGAGGAATCGACCAACCAGCATCAGCGTAATGCCGATACCGGTGGCAACGATCAGAAACAGCAGAGACGGCAAATATTCGGCCAGCACAGCGATTCTCTCTTGCCTCTGCCGCTGCGCCTGCAGGCGCTTTGGCATGGGGGAGTGGACGGGAATCTGCCTGGCGCCTTGCGCGCCAGACGAACCCGCTTTACTTACTAAATGGTGCCCAAGAGGGGACTCGAACCCCTACGACCTAAGTCGCTACCACCTCAAGGTAGTGCGTCTACCAATTCCGCCACCTGGGCAAACGATCACATCAGACTATCTTCCCGATGCGCCGCGTATTGTAACCGGCTTCAGTCTTTCTGGGAGCCTTCCGAAGGCTTTTCTTCACCAGAAACCGAAGATTCCGCCTGAGCCGGCACAGTTGCGGCCGGAACCGGGGCGGCCGGGACCGCATCGGCCTTCGGAACAGCCGGCAATTCGCCCGCCGGAGCGGCCGGAGCACTGGCCGCCGGGGCGGACATCAGGCCGAGATCCTGATCGGCGGCCGGGCGGTTGCCATGGCCGGCGTACCAGGCCATGAAGAGGCTGATGCCGAAGAACACCACGGCCAGCCACTTGGTCGACTTGGACAGGAAGTTGGACGCGCCACGCGCACCGAACACGGTCCCCGAGGCGCCAGCGCCAAAGCCCGAACCTGCCGCCGCACCCGAGCCACGCTGCATCAGGATCAGCGCGACCATGGCTACGGCAACCAGCACGTAGACGACATTGAGGATCAACATCAGCATTGGAAATCCGCCCTCGGACTAGAGTGCCGGCGGCTAGCCGGCAACCGTAACTAATTGTTTGCCGCCGCCTCTGCGATGGCCAGGAAGTCGGCGGCCACCAGGGAGGCACCACCAACCAGCCCACCATCGACATCCGGCTGCGCGAACAGTTCCCCGGCATTGTCGGGCTTCACGCTACCGCCGTAAACAATGGGCAGTGAATCAGCAATTCTAGCATCGATGCGCGCGACTTCGCCACGAATGAACGCGTGCACCTGCTGCGCCTGTTCCTTGGTAGCGGTACGACCGGTTCCGATCGCCCAGACCGGCTCGTAGGCGACCACGGCATTGGCGAAGCCTTGCGCCCCGACAAGCTCCAGCACCGGGGCCAGCTGGCTGGCGATGACCGCCTCGGTCTGCCCGGCCTCGCGCTGCTCAAGGGTTTCACCGACGCACAGCACCGGCACCAGGCCGGCATGCAGGGCGGCAGCGAACTTGCGCGCGACCAGCTCACTGCTCTCGTTGTGGTACTGGCGGCGCTCGGAGTGGCCGACCAGGCCGTAGCGGGCACCGACCTCGTGCAGCATGGCCGCGCACACCTCGCCGGTGTAGGCGCCCTTCTCGTTGCTGCTGACGTCCTGTGCACCAAAGGCCAGGCCAGTCCCGCCGAAGTCCTCGACCAGCTCACCCAGGTAGGGCATCGGCGGCAGGATCACCACCTCCACCCCGCGCTTCGGCAGCCCGGCAGCGACCTGCCCCAGCAGTTCGGTGGCGAATTGACGGCTACCGTGCAGCTTCCAGTTTCCAGCGACGATCTTGCGGCGCATGAGCGGGTGGCTCCTGTATGAACTCAGCCGACCATGATACCTGCTGTGGCAAAAAACCGTTTCTTTGTAAGCGGTTACATGGATTTTCAGCCAACGGCGCAGCCCCTCGTGGCGGGGTTTGGGCTGGGTTGGTCGCGGAAAGCCCGGTGGGATCTGGGGGTTGGCCGGGCG
>NZ_WKEE01000038.1:0-51043 GCF_021605635.1 Stenotrophomonas sp. PA-6-5C | reverse complement strand
GGTCACTGATACCGTCGCCTTTCACCTCTTTCATCTCGATTGAAAAGCTTTCGATGATGCAGATAAGAGAAACGTTGTCATTGTCCGAGACTTTGAGAAAAGACCCAACACGAAGAGACTCCCCCGCTGCTTGAAAGTTCAAAAGATCATCGACGGCCACACGAACCTTGTTGGGGTAAACGGCGACAACCTCGGCATTGGCGACTTCCTCAGTCATAGTTCGTCCTCAGATAATTTTATTGATTGTGGAGATGCTGCTAACGGGGATCGAATACATCCGACTCTTTGGACCCGGCATAGCCATGGCTGCTGGGCGTTCCAGGAAGAAATCATAGATGTGGCACAACTTCCGTCCCACTCCGTTGAGAGCTTCCAGCAGTTGGTCAACGTCTTCGACAAAACGAATTTCGATCTGGTGTACTTCGGTCTGCGGGCTCTGAACGTGATCGTTGCGAAAGGGCGATCCGCGATATGGGTAACCGTCTACGAAAACGGTTCCAGTATCGAAAAGCTCATTTTTTACTTGCAAGATGAGTGTTTCATCCGCGCCGCGTAGCAGGATGAATGGCGCGTAGCGCTCGGAATTCTGGATGCGGCGCTTTTTAGCAGAACTCCAATTATTACCAATTGCTCTGAGTTGGTCGCAGATGACCGAGCCGTCAGTCGCCCCATCACATTCGATGATGAAAACACGGGCGATTCCTGCGCCGTTCGTGAGCGAGAAGTACAGGCGTTTAATATGCTTCGCGTACTCGCTTGCATCCTTCTCCCGGAGAAGCCAACGATTATGGATAGCTTGAGCACCTTTGAGCAGTTCCTGCAGATCACGACGGGTGACCTTACGGTCGTTGTGATCTTTTTTGGTGGCAAGTGTTGCGATGTAGTCGAAGGCCATTGGATAGTGAAAACCTTCGGCCTCAACCCCTGAGACGCTTTGGTTTTTCCGTATTGCCTCAATGACGAGCCTGCGATGTTCAGAAAATTCCTTCGAGATTTGTATGCTGAAGCTCTTGCAGAACGCCTCAATTAGCCTATCTGGCGCGGCCATGCCGTCGAGCAAAGACTTCTTTTCGTAGGATTTTGTACCGTCAGCGGCCTTCACTTCCTTTCGGTATTCCATCACCGACTTGAAGCGCTCGACGGAAAGCTCACCAATATCGATCTTTACTTCTGAAAAGTGCCCGTACAGCAGGTATTTTCGGCCTGCCCGCTGTGCTTCTTCGAGCCCGTGGAAATGAACAAAGAGCTTATGCAGGGGGGCACGCAGTACCGAGTCTGTCAGGTTCTGCTCCGCGTAGTACTTCACCTGGCCGTAAATGACGCTTTCATCGGTGTAGCGGTCGAAGTCTTCAATTCCCTCGATAACGATTTCATCGCTCAGGTCCGCGTTTAGGATTTCGAGCAAGGCAGCGTCAAGTTGGTAAAAATACCCTCTGATCGAAGCTGTCGCTTCGCGTTTCTTGTCTACCTCCAGCATCCTCGCCTCCAAATTAATCCCTTTTGGCATGATAGGAAAACAAGAGAAAGCTGATCGTCAGCAGTCGCTGCAAAACAGACCTTCAATTGCATTTTTTGAACTTTTGCACCTGGCCAATAGCGGACATTATAGAATTTTGCGCATATTTTTGTTACTTCTACCCATCTCCCTTTCTAAACCCACGATCCCCCGCCATGAACGCCTCCAGCATGTGCGGGATCAGCGTAGTGGCATCCACCGCCTCGCCATACGCCTGCGCGTGCAGCGCAGCGTAACGATCGAGGTCGGCTTTCAGGCTGGCCGGGCAAGAGAAGGTCAGCTTCGTGACTTCATGGCGAGGCAGAGGGCCAAGCCGCAGTTTTTTGGTCGTGTTCATCGCGAAGTCCCTTTGTTGAAAAAGAGCGGCTGATAGGGCCGCAGCACCAGATCGCGGTTGACGATGATGCGCACCGGCAAGCCCGGGCGGCTGGTCAGTGTGGGCTGGATGTTGAGGTTGCGCCGGGTCACCTCCTGGCCGACCTGGTTCACGGTGTCCTGCAGGCTGTCGCGCCCAGCGATGATGACGCGATCGCCATCCTGACGGTTCTCCGGCGCGGCCAGTTCGGCTCCCACACCCAGCAGCGTGGTCAGCACGGCCCCTGCAAAGATCCGATCCCAGTGCCAGTCCACGTCGTCTTCCAGGCCGGCATAGCCCGCCGGGTCGGTGCCGACCAGGTTGTCGAGCGTGAGCGAAGACGTGTCCGGCAGGGTGATGCGGTTCCACACCACTTGCACGCGGCTCTGGCCGTAACTGACCTGGCTGTTGTATTTGCCCAAGATGCGCGAACCCTGAGGGATCAGCAGGAACTTGCCGGTGGCCGTGTCGTAGATCGGTTCCGTCACCGTGGCGATCACGTCGCCAGGCAGGTCGGATTTGATGCCCGTGACCAGTGCCCCGGCAATGACGGTTCCAGCCATCACCTGATACGGCGAGGTGGGCATTTGCAGGTTGCCGGAGTTACGGGTTTCCGTAGAGCCGCCTGCCAGGAACGCCTCTTTCTGGTCTTGCCGGTTCTGCACGGCAGTCGGATCAGCAGGCTGGGCCGCCGTCGAGGCCGGGCCAGCGGCCAGCGGATCGAAAGCGGCATTGGCGGCAAAGCCCGGCGCGGCAGCGACCTGCGACTGCGCCACGGGCGCGGCCTGCGGGGAGCCGGTACGGAAGAACACCGATGAAGCTGCCGCCGCTTCTTCTTCCTTGCGCAGCGCATCGTTGGGGTCGTAGCCGGGCGCGGCATAGGTGGCGGCGACAGGCTGCTGCGAGTTCACGATGGCCGGGCCAAGATCGCCCGGCAGCGGTGGCCCCAGTTCCGGCACGTCAAGCGGCAGCGCTGGCAGCTTGGAATAGTCTGTCGGCAGCGCATCCAGCCCTTCAGACTTCGACACGCGATCCACGTTGTACAGCTCGGTGGATTCGCCCGCGCCGCGTTGCTGCGGTTGCAGCGACCAGATCAGTGCGCCCATCACGCCAACCGACAAGCCGCCGGCGAGGATCGCCAGCGTGCGCCGGTTCAGGCGCGTGACCGGGCGTGGTTGGGCGCGCAGCGCCACCGCCTCGGGTGCCACCTTGTCCACCTGCGGCGCGGCAAGGTCGGGAGTATCTTCCTGGCTCATGATCAGTTCCTCCCACTCCTTGATACGACGCCATCGGTGCGCTCGATGCGCACCACGTCGCCCTTGTCAGCCCCCAGGCGCAGTTCGGCCGCACCGAACAGCCGATCCACGATGTAGTACGGCGAGCGGAAGCGGTAATTGACCAGTTGCCCATCGCCCTGAGCACCGATCACGAACAGCGGCGGCAACTCACCCTGGGCGATGCCCGCCGGAAACTGGATATAGACCTTCTCGCCATCATCGAAGGCCCGCAGCGGCTTCCACGGCGGATTGCTGCCGCTGATCGCGTAGCGAAAGCGGATGTTCTCCAGCGACAGGCCCGCATCGATTGGCGCGGCAGCGTTGGCAGCCTGTGCCTGGCGCTGCAAGGCCAGCATCCGATCCTTGGGGTAGTCCCAGGACACCGACGCCATCCATGCCTTGTCGGTCGAAGTCAGTTCCAGCAGGTACGTCCTGCGGCTGGTGGTGATGACGAGATTGGTCTTCAAGCTGGAACGGATAGGTTTGACCAGCACATTGACGCGCAGCTCGGCACCGCTGCCGCTGGAGGTGTCACCCACGATCCAGCGCACGGTATCGCCCGCAGCCACCGTCACCAGTTCCTCGCCGGGCTGGAGCGCGATCACAGTCACGCGGCCTACGGACGCATAGACCTGGTAAAGCGCACCATCGGTGAACGGCCAGACTTGAATCGCATTGACATAGCCCTCACGGGTCGGCGCGATCCGTGCTTCGGCATTAGCGCGGGAGACGCGCACCTTCTCGTCGGCGGACTCCGGCGTGGTCGGGGCCGCATCAACGTCCGGCAGCGGCTTCAACTGTGCGGGCAGTGCTAACGGCTCCGGCACCGCCACGACCTCGATGGGCGTGGGCGGCTCGGGCAATGGCTGCGCCTGCACCGGCTCATCAAGCGAGATCACCGGCGGCGGTTTGCCCTGCGTGGCGCAGCCCGCAAGGCCCAGAAGGATCAACGGCAAAGCGTAAAAACGGAAAGGCACACTCATGGCTTTACTCCTTCAGAAGAATCCAGTTCACGGCTCCACGACAGGCCATTGACGTAGATGCCCAGTGGGTTGCGGCGCAGGCGTTCTTCGGTGCGCGGGGTCTGCTGCACGATGGACACCACCGCCGTCCATCGCTCCAACCCGGCAGCCGCGCCATTGACGTAACGGCGTTCCGTCCAGCGCACGTTGAACGACGCATCGCTGGCACGAACCACACTGGTGATCTGCACCGTCACCGATTCCTTGCCGATGCGGGCGAACGGGTCATTGGTGCGCGCATAGTCGTTGAGTACCGCCGCGCCCCGGTCAGTGGTGTAGTCGTAGGCATCGAGCCAGTTCTGGCGCACAACGATTGGGTCGATGGACAGCGAGCGCACCAGCGTCACGAAGCGCGCGATGTGGTGCGCCGTCTGCGCATCGGTGGGCCGGTACGGCGTGGCCGCTTCGCCCACGGTGCGCACCTGACCGGACTGATCCACCTCGATGACATAGGGCGTGACGATGGACTGGGCCGAGCGCCACACCAGGCCACCGGCCATCAGCAGCGCGAGCACCAGGCAGCCGAAGGCCATCAGTCGCCAGTTCTTCGCCTGCACACGGGCTGAGCCGATACGCTCGTCCCAGACCTGCGCAGCAGCTTGATACGGAGTGGCAGGCTGCGGCGTATCGGCATAGCGCACCTGCGGTCGTTTGAATCGCATGGAGTTCTCCTTGAAAGTCAGCTATCGGAATCGCGCAGGCTCGGGCCTTGGCCCGAACCGCCGCCGTCGCCACCGCGCAGCGTGTGCGCGGCCGTGGTGGTGGCCTGGGTGAGTTGTTGGCGGCGTTGCAGGCGCTTGGCCCAGCCGGGTTGTTCCTGCTTCTGCGCGTTGGCATCGCCAGCGGCGGTTTGCCCGGAACTGGCAGCGCCACCGCCGGAACCACCATCGGTGCCGGAGCCTTGCCAGCCTGCTTTGAATGGCGCGGCAGCCTTGGCTGCCGCCGCTTTGATGCCTGCACCGGCGCGTTGGCCTGCCGCCTGTGCGCCGCCCTTGGCGACACTGCCCAGCCCTGCCATCGCGCCTTTGGCTCCGCCGCCCGCAGCGGCAGAACCGGCCTGGAAAGCCGACTTCGCGCTGCCCGCCGCCGAAGTAGCGGCCCGCGCGCCAGCCCCGGCGAGCTTGGCGGCAGCCGGTGCCATGCGCGCCCCGGCCATCACTGCACCGCCCACGCCGGTGGCGGCGGCACCTACGGCAACCGCCGCGCCTGCGGCACCAATCGCAGCACCGGCCATCGCGCCTGCGCCAAGCTGCGGCGCGCCGGATACCAGGCCCGTGGCAATGCCCGGCCCGAAGATTCCCAACGCCAGCAGCGTGAGCGAGGCCAGCATGATGACCACCGCATGGTCGATGGACGGCTCGGCTGGATGCACCTGGAACTCGGCGAACAGGCCCGAGCCAATGCCGACGATGACGGCCAGCACCAACACCTTGATGCCCGAGGACACCACGTTGCCCAGCACCTTTTCGGCAAGAAAGCTGGTCTTGTTCCACAGCGCGAACGGCACCAACACGAAGCCCGCGAGCGTGGTCAGCTTGAACTCGATCAGCGTGATGAAAAGCTGGATCGCCAGCACGAAGAAGCACAGGATCACCACCGCCCAGGCCAGGAACATGACCACGATGGGCGTCATGTTCACGAACACCTCGGGGAAGCCCGCCATGTCACTGATCTGCTCAAGGATCGGCGCGGCTGCGTCGATGCCGGTCTTGGCCAGGCGTCCCGGTTGCAGGAATTCGCCCATGCTCATCGTCGAGCCGCTGGCCGTCAGGCCCAGGCCTGCGAACGAGCGGAAGACGATGCTGGCCAGCCAGTTGAAGTTGTTGATGATGTAGGCGAAGGCGCCGACGTAAAGCACCTTGCGCAGCAGTTTGGCGATCACATCATCGCCCTGGCCGGTGGCGTGGCTCATCGCCCAGTACAGCCCGGCGATGGTCATGTCGATGACGATCAGCGTGGCGGTAAGGAACGCGACTTCGCCCTGCAGCAGCCCAAAGCCCGAGTCGATGTAGCGCGAGAAGGTAGCGAGAAATCGGTCGATCACTGTCACGTCGTTCATGGCACGTCCCTCTCGAAGGGCATGGCGTCCTGGTCACTGGCGGGCGTGTCGAAGCTCGGCGGGATCGGCGGCAGATCGGCCAGTGTGCGGAACTCGTCAGGCCCGGTTTCACCGGAGAAGAAGCGCCGCCGGAAGGCTTCAGCCGCTACCAGGCAAGCGTCTTCGCCTGCCGTCGTCCTGTCGGCTGCACACTGCGCACGCAAAGCCTTGAGTCGCACGGGATCGGCGGCCAAGGCAGCGGCCAGGTCGTCGGTCGGCTGCTGGCTGCAAGCAACCAGCAGCACGGGCAGCAGCAAGAAAGCGCATCGCATGGCCGTCTCCCTTCAGTTGCCGTAGAAATCCACGCGCAGCGGCGTGTAGGGCGTGCCATCACCCAAGAAGCGGCGCGTCACTTCACGGCCACGTTCGACAGCCGCCGCCTGGCGTGCCAGTTCCAGCGCTGCGGCGCGTTCCTGCGTGATCTGGAGCTGCTGCGCCTGGATGGACTGCTTGGCCTGCAAGGCCAGAAGCTGGTTGGTCGCCTGCATGGCTTGCAGCGCGCCGGTGGCGGACTGGCTCTGGCTCACGAGGTCGGCCAATGCGCTTTCGTCTTGCGCCAAGTTCTGCGACACCTGCGCCTGCATCCGCATCGCGGTGTGCAGGCCGTTCAGCGTGTTCTTCCAGCGCTCCTGCGCGTCGCGCAGCATCTGGTCGCCGCTGACGGTCGCGGCGTACTGCTCCGGGTACAGCCGGGCGAAGGTGGCATCCATGCTCTGCACGTCGTAGGCCAGGCCGCGAGCCTCGGCGATCAGCCGCTCGGTGGTCGCCAACGTCGAGCGCAGGCGATTGACGATGTTGAAGTCCAGATTCGCCAGATTGCGCGCCTGGTTCATCAGCATCTGCGCTTCGTTCTGAAGCTGGTTGATCTGGTTGTTGATCTGCTCCAGCGTGCGCACGGCGGTCAGCGTGTTCTGCACGAAGTTGGACGGGTCGAACACCGTCAGCGCGGATGCAGGCTGTGAGGCCAGCAGCGATACCGACAGCACGGCGGCGAGCGAGACGGACAGCAAACGGGGTTGGGTCTTCATGGTGAAACCTCCGGTCGTTGAGAAGCGAGGAAGGACGCTGCTGCCGGTGAGGACGGCAGCAGGTCGGCGGCCCAATCGAGGCCGCGATGGCGCAACCAGGCACCGGCGAAGCCCGGTGTGCCTGCCTCCAGCAGCACGCGATCCATGTCACGTTGGTCTTGCGGGGTGGATGCACCCGCGAAGGCCAGCGTGGCTGGCCCCAGGTCGAGGTCGAACAGGCGATTTCCCAGGCGTGATTGGTAGTAGTAGTCGCGCTTGGGCTGCGCGGTCGCCACGATCTCGATCTGGCGCGAGTTCAGCCCGAAGCCTTCGTAGATCGTGCGGATCTGCGGCTCGGTGGTCTGCGGATTTGGGAGAAAGATCCGACTGGCGCAGCTTTCGATCACTGCCGGGGCAATGCTCGAATCCTTGATGTCGGCCAGCGACTGGGTGGCAAAGATGACGCTGACATTCTTCTTGCGCAGCGTCTTGAGCCACTGGCGAATGCGGGCGGCGAACACCGGGTCATCAAGGAACAACCAGGCTTCATCAAGGATCAGCAGCGTGGGCGCGCCGTCGAAGCGTTCATCGAAGCGGGCGAACAGGTAGCCCAGCACAGCCAGCACCGCCGCCTTGCTGTGCATCAGCTCTTCCATCTCGAAGCCCTGCACGCTGCCGGAACCCAGCCGGTCGGCATCGGCGTCCAGCAGCTTGCCGTGGGCACCGCCCAGCACATAGGGCGCGAGCGCCTGGCGCAGTGCGTTCGATTGCAGCAGCACCGACAGGCCCGTCAGCGTGCGCTGCTCCACCGGTGCACCGGCGAGGCTGCCCAGTGCCGACCAGATCGCGGCCTTCTCGTCCGGGCCGATGGCGACACCTTCATGCAACAGGCGGCCTTCCACCCATTCGGCCGCCCAGGTGCGGTAGCCCTCGTGGTCGATGCGGGCCAATGGCTGGAAAGCAATCGCCCCGTCATTGCCCAGGTCGTAATGCTCGCCGCCGAGTCCCAGGATGGTGGCGCGCATCGAGCGGCCCATATCGAAGGCGAAGATGCGTGAACCGGGATAACGGCGGAACTGCATCGCCAGCGTGGCGAGCAGCACCGACTTGCCCATGCCGGTCGGCCCCGCGACCAGCGTGTGGCCCACGTCGCCGATGTGCGTCACCAGCCGAAACGGCGTCGCGCCATCGGTGCGGGTGACAATCAGCGGCGGGCCATCCAGATGCGCGTTCTTCTCTGGGCCGGCCCACACGGCAGACAGCGGCATCATGTGCGCCAGGTTCAGCGTCGAGACGATGGGCTGGCGCACATTCGCGTAGGCGTTACCGGGAATGGACGACAGCCAGGCATCCACCGCATTCAAGGTTTCAGGGATGGTGACGAAGCCGCGCCCCTGAATGACGCGCTCCACCATGCGCAGCTTTTCATCAGCTACGGCGGCATCCGTGTCCATGACGGTGACGGTGGCCGTCAGGTAGCCGAAAGACACCTGATCGCTTCCCAGCTCCTGCAAGGCGGCATCGGCATCGGCGGCCTTGTTGTTGGCGTCGGTATCAACCAGCGGGCTTTCCTGCTGGAATACGGTTTCGCGCAGCAGCGCGACGACGTTCTTCCGTTTGGCGAACCATTGGCGGCGGAGGCGGCCGAGTTCTTTTTCTGCCTCGGCTTTGTCCAGGCACAAAAAGCGCGTGCTCCAGCGGTAGCCAAAGCCCAGGCGGTTGAGGTCGTCGAGAATCCCCGGCCAGGTCGAGGTCGGGAAGCCCCGCGCCGACACCACGCGCAGGTGCTGGTCGCCCAACATGGGAGCCAGACCACCGACCAGCGCCGAATCGGCCAGCAGCGCGTCGAGGTGGAAAGGCACTTCGGGCACGGCCAACCGGTAGCGTCGCGTCGAGACCGTGGCGTGCAGGTAGGTCAGCGTCTGCGCGTCATCCAGCCAGGCGATTTCCGGCATCACGCCATCGAGCAGGTCGAAAACCCGATCGGTTTCCGCCACGAAGGCATCGAGTCGGCCCCGCCAGTCCACGCCATCGCCCGGCGCATGCTCGTAGAGCAGCTTGGCCGCACGGGCGCGCGATTCCTCCGGTGGCAGGTAGGCCAGGGTCAGGTGATAGGCGCTTTCATAGTGATGGCCAGATTCCTCGAAGGCCGCGCGGCGTTCTTCTTCCACCAGCCAAGACAGCGGTTCGGGAAACTCGGAACATGGGTAGCCCGCCGCTGCGCGGCGCTCGGCCTCGATAAACAAGGCCCAGCCTGAACCCAGACGGCGCAGTGCGTTGTTGAGCCGAGCCGACGTGGCGATCAGCTCGCCTTGCGTGGCGCTGTCCAGATCCGGCCCACGAAAGCGGGCCGTGCGCTGGAACGAGCCATCCTTGTTCAGCACCACGCCCGGCGCGATCAGCCCGGCCCAGGGCAACCAATCGGCCAGCAGCGCGGGCCGCTGGCGGTATTCGGCAAGGTTCAGCATGTCGGTTTCTCCCTATGCGTCCAGCAGCGGCTTGTGCTTGATGTGCCGGGCGAAGACCTGCATGAACTGCGGATCGACACGCGCACCCCAGACCGCCAGCGAATGGCCTGCGATCCACAGCACCACACCGGGAATCCAAAGCTGCAGGCCCAGCCCGACGGCGGCGGCCAGCGTGCCGTTGGCGATTGCCACGGTGCGCGGCGCACCGCCCAGCAAGATCGGCTCGGTCAGCGAGCGATGCAGCGGCACTTCAAAGCCCGGAAGATCTGTGGCCGTGCTCATACGACGGCCCCACCTGAGAAGCTGAAGAACGACAGGAAGAAGCTCGAAGCCGCGAAGGCGATGGACAGGCCGAAGACGATCTGGATCAGCTTGCGAAAGCCGCCACTGGTATCGCCGAAAGCCAACGCCAGGCCGGTGGCGATGATGATGATCACCGCGACGATGCGGGCGACTGGCCCCTGGATGGATTCGAGAATGGATTGCAGGGGACCTTCCCACGGCATCGAGGAACCGGCGGCCTGCGCAGTACCCGCCAGCAACAACATCAACACGGCGAGTAGCAGCCCTTGCCCTGCGGGTCGGGCCAGGCGGCGCAACCGCGCCATGCTGGACAGGCGAGAAAACGGATTTACGGAAAGACGGAAAGCATCAACGTGCGTCATGGCAGTTCTCCAGGTTGGTCAGTGGTCAGGGAAGGCGCAGCGGCAGCGGCTGCAAGAGGAACCGGCGGCAACTCGGGAAGCGGCGCTTCCAGTGCATCCGCCAGGCGGTAGCCCGCGCCGTCGAAACCGACGACGCGAGAAATGGTTTCGACGTGGCGTTTGCGGCCACGGCCTGCGATGTGGATCACCACATTGACCGCCTCGGCGATCAGGGCGCGGGGCGGATTCACCGCGACTTCAAGGATCAGTTGCTCTAGGCGCAGCAGTGCGCCCAAGGCAGAGCCGGCATGGATGGTGGCGATGCCACCGGGGTGGCCCGTGCCCCAGACCTTCACCAGATCCAGAGCTTCGCCGCCGCGCACTTCGCCGACGATCACGCGATCCGGGCGCAGCCGCATCGTGGCGCGCACCAGTTCCTGCATCGACACCACGCCTGCGTGGGTGCGCAGCGGCACATGGTCACGGGCCGCGCATTGCAGTTCGATGGTGTCTTCGAGCACCAGTACGCGGTCGCCGGTGGCGGCGATCTCGGCCAGCAAGGCATTCGCCAGTGTGGTCTTGCCGGTACTGGTGCCTCCGGCGATCAGGATGTTCTGCCGCTCACGCACGGCATGACGCAGGAACTCGGCCTGCCCTGCGCTCAGGATGCCGTCGGCCACATAGCGATCCAGACCGATGATGCTCACGGCACGCTTGCGCAGCGCAAAGGCCGGGCCGGGTGCGGCGGGCGGCAGGATGCCCTCGAAGCGTTCGCCGGTTTCTGGCAGTTCGGCGGTCAAGAGCGGTTGGCCGCGATGCACCTCCGCGCCGACATGGGCGGCGACCAGGCGGATGATGCGTTCGCCATCGGCCTCGGGCAGTTCGACGCCCAGCGGTGCGCGGCCAGAGGACAGCCGATCCACCCACAATGTCCGGTCGGGGTTGAGCATCACTTCCACTACGTCCGGGTCTTCCAGCGCGGCGGCAATCACCGGCCCCATCGCCGTGCGCAGCATCTGGATGCGGCGATCCTGGGACGCCGCAGCGGATGAACGCGGTTCGGGCGGGATTTGAGGAACGGCACTCATGGCGTACGCTCCGCTGTGCGTTCATGGGCGGCTACCATCGCCGCCGCGTCATCCATGCGCATGCCGAACTCACGATCTTGGGAGTGCAGCTCTTCCACCACGTCGCGCACCAAGCTGCGGCCACGCAGCAGGTGGCGGCCCAACTGTTCGACGAATTGCTCGAAGCGCGCCTTGCCCTGGGCGCGGGCTGCATCCTGATGGGCTTCGGGCACCGGCGTGCTGACGATCAGGAAGTAGCGGATGAACAACGCCAGCGTTTCTATCTGGATGTTCTGATCACGCTCCAGACGCTCGGCCTGCCGCGACAGGCGGTCCAGCCGTTTGGCGATGGCGGCCTCGCGCTGGTCGCCCGCGTCTGGCGACAGCCAGGACGCCAGCGCCGCCGCGACGATGGACGACTTGGACACGCCTTTCTTGGCGGCCAGTTCATCGAGCCGCTTGGCGTGCTCATGCTGGATGAACAGGTTCAATCGGTATTGGCTCATAGGTCGATTCCGTCGTTGGGGTCGAGAGATGCCAGCCGCGCCGTGCGTTGCAGAGCGGGATCGAGCTGGCCGGGAAGCAGCTGGGGCATGTCGTCGTCATCGAGCAGCGACAGATCGCTGGTCGTGGCATCCATCTCGGGGGCATAGGCGATGGCTTCGGACAGTTCGGGCTGACGGCGGGGGCCGCCGTCATCGGTCGAACCCAGGGTCTCCAGGTCATCGGCGAATGCCGTGGCCGGTGCCGCAGGAACCGCAGGTATTGCCAGGTCGCTCCAGTCGTCAGGTCGTACCGGCGGCACATCGGCATAGCGGCCTGCTGCCACCGCAGGCGGCGGTAATACCCGTTGCTTGAAATTGGCGTCGGCGAAGTAGCGCAACTTCTTCGCCTTGATCGGCGCGACGCTGGACACCATCACCACCGCCTCATCGGTCGGTAGCTGCATCACTTCGCCTGGCGTCAGCAGCGGACGTGCCGTTTCTTGGCGCGACACCATTAGATGGCCGAGCCACGGTGCGAGCCGGTGGCCTGCGTAGTTGCGCTGGGCGCGCAACTCAGTGGCCGTGCCCAAGGTTTCGGAAATGCGTTTGGCCGTGCGTTCGTCGTTGGTGGCGAAGGTCACACGCACATGGCAGTTGTCCAGAATCGAATGGTTCTGGCCGTAGGCTTTGTCGATCTGGTTGAGCGACTGGGCGATCAGGAAGCTACGGATGCCATAGCCCGCCATGAAGGCCAGCGCCGTCTCGAAGAAGTCCAGCCGACCCAGCGCTGGGAACTCGTCGAGCATCAGCAGTAGCTTGTGGCGGCGCTCGATGCCGTCGGAGCCATCCAGCGATTCGGTGAGCCGTCGCCCGATCTGGTTGAGGATCAGCCGGATCAGCGGCTTGGTGCGGCTGATGTCCGAAGGTGGCACCACCAGATACAGCGACACCGGATACTCGGATGCGATCAGGTCGGCGATGCGCCAGTCACAGCGCGAGGTGACTTCGGCCACCGTCGGATCGCGGTACAGGCCGAGGAAGGACATGGCGGTGCTCAACACGCCCGAGCGTTCGTTGTCCGACTTGTTCAGCACTTCTCGGGCAGCGGATGCGACGATCGGGTGAGGTGCATCACCCAGGTGCTTGGTCGTCATCATCCGATGCAAGGTCAGCTCGAAAGGACTGGCCGGGTCGGAGAGGAAATTAGCAACGCCGCGCAGCGTCTTGTCCTCGCCGGCATAGAGCACGTGCAGGATGGCCCCGACCAGCAGCGCGTGCGAAGTCTTCTCCCAGTGATTGCGCTTCTCCAGCGCGCCTTCGGGATCGACCAGGATGTCCGCGATGTTCTGCACGTCGCGCACTTCATGCGCGCCGCGCCGGACTTCCAGCAGTGGGTTATAGGCTGCCGACTTCGCATCGGTAGGGTTGAACAGCAGGCAATGCGAGAAGCGCGAGCGCCAGCCTGCTGTGATCTGCCAGTTCTCGCCTTTGATGTCGTGGATGACTGCGGACGCGGGCCAGGACAGCAGCGTCGGCACCACCAGGCCTACGCCCTTGCCCGAGCGCGTGGGCGCGAACGTCAGGACGTGTTCCGGGCCTTCATGGCGCAGGTACTGCCCGGCATGCAGGCCGAGAAAGACACCAGCAGGCTGCGTGAGCCCGGCCTTGCGAATGTCGGCGGCATTGGCCCAACGTGCCGAGCCATAGGTCGTGACCAGGCGCGATTGCCGCGAGCGCCACACCGACATGGCGATGGCGACCGCCACGGCCAGTAGGCCGCTGCCCGCCGCGATCATGCCGCCAGTGTCGAAGACCTGCGGCGCGTAGGCGTCGAAGAAGAACCACCACTCGAACAGCTTCCACGGGTAATAGACCGGCGTGCAGTACAAGTCGAACCAGGGCGAGCCCAGGCGTAGCTGATAGCCCAATGCGGCGGCTGTCCATTGCGTGGCACCCCACACACCGGCGATCACAATGCCGAACACGGCGGCGATCTGCCCGAACAACACACCCTGAGCTTGCATACCCTGGCCTCCGATTTCTCCTGCGCTGATTCCCCGTGGAAAACGCGGCACAAAGGCGTGCCGCAGGCGTCAGGATCGGTGTCGGTTCAGTGCCGGTCAAAGACCGTTATCGGCAGTAAGGTGATACAAAAAGCATGGTTTCATGCAGGGACGAAACCAGTAAAAACGCCGCAGGCTTGAGCGCGCTGCGGCGTGTCGAGAAAGAAAGTCAGGATATGCGGCAAACCGCCAACGGTCAGAACTTCGGCGGCGTCTCCGATGGCGTGTAAGGCACCTTGCCGTCTCCGAAGAAGCGCTTGTTCGTTGCTTCGGCCACGCGGTTGCACAGCACATCGCCCATCGTCGGACGCTCGGTCTTGCATTGGCGGCGCAGCTCCTTCAAGCGTTCAGGGGCGGCAGCCAGTTCTTCGACGGTAGGCACATTGGCTTGCTGTTTCGGCGGCTCGGACGGTCCGCAGGCCGTAAGTGCAGCAACCAACAAGAACGGGGTAATCAGCTTCATGGTCATGGATCGTTGTCCTCCAGGGAGTCGGGTTCAACGGGTGATGTAGATCTGTAGCCTTCTGGTGATTCGATGGCCAACACGCGCTCGATGAAGCGCTCCAACACGTCCGAGGATTCGCCTTCCCGATGCAGCACATAGGTCGTCAGCATGGGCGCACGCCCCGCGAGTGGCCGGGCGACAACGCCGGATTCGCGGCTGGCCGCAATGTGCGGTGCTCCGGTGATCCCCAGCGCAAAGCCCGCTGATACCAGGGCCATCATCAAATCGCACGAAGACACACGCTCGGCAATCAGCGGTTCCGTGTCCGCCCGGCGTAGCACACGCTCGACCTGGCGCGCATGGCCTTCGCATGCTTGTGGATCGCACAGCACCAGAGGATGGCGCAGCACCTCTTCCAGCGGGATGCGTTTGTGCCTGAGCAGCGGATGCCGAGCAGGCACTGCCACCATCAGGGGATCACTCCAGACTGCTTGAGCCACGACGCCATCGCCCACTTCATCGGCCTGCGCGAAACCCACGTCGTACAGGTCGTCATGCAGCCCTTTGATCTGCTGAGACAACGGCACCTCGAACAGCCGGATCTCTACTTCGGGTTCCTCCTGCCGGCACAGCGCCAGCAACGCCGGCAGGCGCGAAGGCGTAATGCCGTCGGACAGGGCAATGCGCAATTGCCCATGAAAGCCGTTGGCCGCTGCCTGCACGCTGTCGCGGGCTTGCTGCAAGGCCGTGAAGATGCGCGGCACATGTTCCAGAAACAGCTTGCCCGCCCGTGTCAGCTGTGTGCTGCGGCTGGTGCGGATGAACAACTGTTCGCCCAGGTCTTCTTCCAGTTCCTTGATGGTGCGCGACAGCGGCGACTGCTCGATGTGCAGCCGCTCGGCGGCCCGGGCGAAGTGGAGTTCCTCTGCCACAGCCAGGAAACAGCGCAGATGCCGAAGCTCCATCGCGCGCCCTCCCGTCAGCCCGCTAACCGCTGCGTTCTCGCCAGCATCAGCAACAACACGCAGACCAGCAGGGCTGCACCGAGGTTGTAGAGCATGCCGGCCACGAAGGCCGAGGCGTACACGCCGGCCTGTGCGGCAACACTTTCATCGGCAGCCAGCGCCGCTGCGAACAGGATGCCGACCACGGCCACACCCAGCGCCGCACCGACCTGCTGCACGGTCGAGATCACGCCCGACGCCATGCCGGCCTGCGCTTCATCGACAAAGCCCAGCACCAGATTCAGCAGCGGCGTCATGATGAACCCTTGGCCAGCGCCAACCACGACCAGCACGGGGATCAGCCGCGCGGGCACCAGCTCCGCGCCAGCCATCCACACCTGTGCGATCAGCAGCCCGATGGACACCGCATAGACCATCGCACCCGCCACGATGGCCCGCGTCCCCCAGCGCGCCACCAAACGTGGCGCGGCCAGGGATGCCAGCACGAAGCCCACGCTGCACGGCGCGAAGATGCTGCCCGCCATGAAAGGGTCAAGTCCCAGTCCGGTCTGCACCAGCAAGGCGAAGCACAGGAAGAAGGAACTGGACGTGGAATAGACCAGCAGCACCAGCACCGCGCCCAGCGCGAAGCGGCGCTGGGCCAACAGGCGCATGTCCACCAGTGGCAAGCCGCCCGCCATACGCCGTTGCTCTTGCTGCCGATGGAACAGGGCCAGCAGCAGCACCGCCACACCTAGCGACAACAGGCTCCACGCCGGCCAGCCCTGCCCAGGCCCCTCGATCAGCGGCACCAGCAGCAACGTCAGCCCGGCGCTGACCAACGCCACGCCCATCCAGTCCAACGCCGGGCGCTGCGGTGCGCAGGACTCGGGGATGGTGCGTGCCGCCGCGATGGCGAACAGCCCAATGGGCACGTTGATGAGAAAGATACTGCGCCAGCCCAGGCCGAACAGATCGGCATGCACCAGCCAGCCGCCAAGCACCTGCCCGGCGATGGCCGCCAGGCCCAGCGTCATTCCCAGCAGGCCAAAGGCGCGGCGGCTGTCGTCACCGTCGAAGTTGACGCGGATGGACGCATAAACCTGTGGGAACAGCAAGGCGGCAGCCAGCCCTTGCAACACCCGCGCACCGATCAGGAATTCCGCGCTGGGCGCCAGCCCGCACAAGGCCGAGGCCAGCGTGAAGCCGGCCATGCCGGTGACGAACAGACGCCGTCTCCCGAACAGGTCGCCCAGCCGCCCGCCGGTAATCAGCAGCACGCCGAAGGCCAGTTCATAGCCAGCGACGATGAAGCCGATCTGCGCGAAGTTCGCGCCCAGATCGGCCTGCATGCTGGGAATGGCGACATTGACCACGAACAGGTCAAAGATCGTGACGAAACCGGCCAGCAGCAGCACGGATAAACCGAGCCACGGCGGGCCGCTGACGGCGCGCGCAGGCGGCGTCGAGAGGCAGGAATTCGAGTTCATCTTGCGTATCCAGGGTAAAGACGCGATCATTCTCAAACTCTTTTTAAACAATTACAATTTAACTATTTATGCTATTACTTAAAACAACGAGATAAATGATGCGAACTCTGGAACGAACCCGCTCCGATCTGGCGGCTTTCCTGCGGGCGCACCGCGAACGCCTTTCGCCTGCCGACGTGGGCTTGCCCAGCGGTGGCCGCCGCCGCACGCCAGGACTGCGGCGCGAGGAAGTCGCCGCGCTCGCCGGTGTTGGTCTGACCTGGTACACATGGCTGGAACAGGGGCGCGACATTGGCGTGTCGGCCACCTTTTTGGATAACCTGGCGCGGGTGCTAAAACTGGATGCTGCCGAACGCCGCCACCTGTTCCTGCTGGCCCACGAACGGCCGCCCGCCGAACCGGGCAAGACCTGGTGCGTGCTGCCGCCGATGGTGCGCCGCCTGATGCACGATTTACCGCACCCGGCCTTCGTGCTCAATCTGCGATGGGACGTATTGGGCTTCAATGCACCGGCTGATGCACTTTTCGGTTTCGGCAAGCACACGCCCGAGCGGCGCAATCTGCTCTGGCTGCTGTTCACCGATCCGGCCCTGCATGCCCGTTTCCACGAATGGGAAGCACAAGCCCCGCTGATGCTCTCCAGCTTCCGCCGTGACTTCGCCCGCGCCACGCAGGAAGCGGACATTCATGAACTGGTGGATGAGCTGGAACGGGTGTCGCCGGAGTTCAAGGCGTGGTGGCGGACGCATGATGTGCATGCGTCCTGCAACGGCGTGCGCAAAATGGTCATCAACGGTCAGGCCGAACCGTTTGAGCACACATCATTGACGGTTGACGAAGACCGGCACCTACGGTTGGTGGTGTATGCGCAGCAGCTCAAAACCGCTGACGGTGAATGATGAGTCGATAGCGTTATCCAATCGTTGGCCCACGCTGCCGTCCAATCTCCCACGACACCCCGCCGCCGCGTACTGTCGCAGCGAGCTGCTGCCCCAGCCGCTGTTCGATCACCGGCTTCCACGGCACGAGGCTGAACCCCTTGCCGTTGTCGAGCATGGCGTAACGCCCGCTGGCGAGCATGACCGAGCGCCGGTAGATACCGGCCAAACGCTGACCGTCCGTGACCGGGCGATGCTCCAGGCCGGTCTCGGCGGCAATGTCCTTCGCGGCTTGCGTCAGTTCCCGATTGCGCAGCGTCGCCAGCAGATTGCGGGCCAGGATCACGCGCTGGCCGCGCTTCTCCGCCAGTCCCTGTTCGGCTAGGAAGTTGGCGCGCTGCTGCATGGCTTGCTTAACGTCGCCGCCAAAGCCCAGATCGCCCAGCCCTTTGCCGCCGCCGATCAGTTGCTGGTCGAGCCAAGTGGCCCCGATCACGCGGGCCTGCCGCTCGATGGGAAGATGGGACTTCATTTCCACGGCCACGCCACCCAGGCGCTGCGCGTCGTACTGGCGGCCACGCTCGGCCAGGTCGTCCGGCACCTTCCATAGCCCTTCGGCCGCGCGCTCCACGATGCCCGCCCGGCGCAGGGCTTCCAGCCGCCGAACGTGGGCGGCGACAACCTCCTGCGGGTTGCGTCCGGGCTTGACGCGGCCTTGCTCGATCGCCAGGTGGTGATCGGTGCGGTACAGGCCATCGCTTGCCAGTGCGGCGATGTTCTTGTCGGCCGCCCGTACTTCGGCGGAACCGCGCACCTCAACCACGGCTCCGGTGGGATAGTTCGCCAGCTCATCGCGGGCATTGAGCGCGACATAGTGGGCTTTGCCGTCAACGCCGTCGATGACCAGATAGCTCCGATCGCGCAGTTCGTCAGCCAGCCCCTTGGCGGCCACGCGGCCGACGACGGTGCGGCCACTTCCATCATCTTGGCTCGGCGCGAACACTGCCAGCTCGCGTGGCTGTCCGCTCATGGCGCGCTGCATGGTGCGGATAATGTCGCCGCGCTCGCCCAGTGCACGCAAGGTCTTCTCGGCATCGTCATGGATGGCCCAGGCGCCAGGCTTTGTCTCGTCAGCCAAGCCCAGGCGCTGCAAGCGTTGCAACCGACCGATCAGCAGCAAGCGCTGGCGTTGCAGATTCGGTTCGTTGAAACGCTCGATCTGCACCTGGCAACCGTCGCCGGCCTCACGCTGCAGGGTGCGATCCAGGTTCGTCCACCGCTCTTGCTCCACCTCGCGCTGCAAGGTCTGCTGGATCTCCAGTTCGGTTCGCGGCCCCAGCCATTCGGTCGCTAGCTCGGCGGCGCGATGACGGAAACCGTGGGCGATGTAGTCGCCCGCGATGATGAGGTCTTTGCCGCTGTCGTCGCGCCCGCGCACGATCAGGTGGGTGTGCGGGTTGTCGGTGTTCCAGTGATCGACCGCCACCCAATCCAGCCGCGTGCCCAGGTCGGCCTCCATGCGGCCCATGAGGTGCCGCGTGTAGGTGCGCAGGTCTTCCAGCTCGGCCCCGTCCTCCGGGGAAACGATGAAGCGGAAATGATGCCGGTCATCGGCGCAGCGTTCCTTGAAGGCGTCCAGGTCGGCTTCGTCAGCCTGCGGCCCATAGGCCCGGCCTGGCTCGCCATCGCGACCCGCGCCGTCGCGCTCGATGTAGCGCAGGTGCTTGGCGAGCGACTGTGGGCTGGCCCGTTGGTGATTGACCAGCAGCGTCTTGATGGTCACACGCCGCGACATGGGCGTCAGCTTCGCCCCGGCGAAGCGCGCCGCCGTGTGGCCGCGCCCCAGACGCGCGCCGGGCCTCTGACCGGCGCGTGCGCCGTTGTCACTGCCTGCGGAATGGCGCATCGCCGACTTGCCTCCGCTGGCCTTGCCCGCCTGCTTGAGCACCTTGGAAACGAAGTTTTGCCCTTGGCCTTTGCCCCGGTTCTTCGGAGCGCCGGGTCGCACGCGGAAATCGTCGTCGCGGCGGTCGGTCATCGCTGCTCTCCCCGCAAGCTCTGGCGTGTCCTGTCGTGCGAAGCACGCGGACATGCCTGCATTGGCGCGACCCTCGCGCCCCACGCGGCACGGCGGCGAAGCCGCTCCGTGCCGCGCCACCCCCATGTGCAGACAGGCTTTCGACGCGGCCCGGTGCCGCGTCCTTTTGTCTTGCCTTCCGCCTTTGCCCTTCGCTCTCGCTCCGGGCGTCGGCGGCCCGGCAGCGCTGTGCTGCTTGCAGCCAGCCCACTGGCGAACGCGCCAATGGCCGCAGGCCAGGCGCGTTCGAGGCAAGACGCCTGCACGCTGGATGGCTGCGCCGGATGTTGCGCGAAGCGCGGCGCGAATGCGCCCGCGCTGCACGCGCGACGACACGGCGGCGGCAGCCGGAACGACATGCCCGATGGCACGATGAGAGGCACGGCAACGTGCAGCGAATCGACGGCCATCATGGGCGCGACTCCAGCCAGACCGGATGCGCGACGCCGATCACGGCGGATGCGCTGACCGGGCCGAAATACCGGCTGTCGAACGACGCCGGATTGGTCACGCTCAACAGAAACAGTTCGCCCGGGTCGAGACGGCGGCAAAGCTGCAAGGATGGCAGCGGCCGGCCCAGCCGGTCGGCAGGCAGCACGGCGGCCGAAGGCACGCCATCAATGCGTACCTGACCGGAGACGATGCAGACGTGTTGAGGCGCAACCGCGCCCACACGTTTGAGCAGCGGCACGCGCGTCGGCAGGTAGCCGCGCTGCGCAGCCAGCATGGCGGCCCTGTCGGGCAGCGGCACCAGCACGATGCTGTCCACGGACAACGGACGTGGCAACGAGGCGGTGCGCGGGTCGAACGGTTCGATGCGATACCAGCCGACCGCCACGCTGTCGGACGGGTTGTAGGTCAGACGCGGCAACGGCGACACGAAAGCCGCCCAGGCCAGCGCAGCGAGGCCGACGGCGGCGAAGGCCGCCAGCACGATGCGAGCACGCAGGCGCGAGCGAGGATGCGGCGCGGCTTCGTGCGTGCATGTGGTGTTGGATTGGGTCGTCATGGCAGCGCCTTTCCAGCGAGCCAGGCGGCGTGCCGTTCGGCGGTGTATTCGGGCAGCGCCAGGCGGGCCGCCAGACGGTTGCCCAGCGTGCGCCAGTACGCGGGCGACACGTCGATGGCGGCGATACCCTGCGCGTCGATGTTGTCGATGCGTTCCAGCGCGGCACGCACTGCGTTTTCGCCTTCGGCGTGCAGCAGCAGGCGTGCGCCCGGCCGCACGCCTGGGATGCGCTGCATGTCGTCCAGCGGCGTGGCGGCTTGCATCACCATGAGCTGCCAGCGGATCGTGCCGTAGTCGTTTGCTTCCCAGCGCACGCGGCAGAATATTGCACGCGGCAGGAACACCGCGCAGCGCCGCCAGCGGTCGAGCCGCAGCGTGCGTGCCGGTTCGCCGAAACGCAGGTAGAGCTTGAAGTGCGGTTCGATGTAGGCGAGCGATACGCGCGTCAGCGGCACGTTGCCAGCTTGGCCGGCGAGCGTCGAAAGCGAAGGCGGCGGCGCAGCAGCCGGTGCAGCCGTCGCCGCGTGAGCGGCAGGCAAGGCAGATACGTTCATGGCAGGTTCTCCGGGCGCTTGTCGGGAAACTCCCGTTCCAGCAGGCCGCGCAGCAGTTCGGCCACGGTCACGCCCTGGCCGAAGGCGGCGATCTTGATGCGCGCACGCAGCGCGGGCGTCACGTCGAGCGTCAGGCGGGCCGTATAAAGGTCGCCCTTGTTGAGCGCATCGGCGTCGCCCTGGCGAATCCATGCCTCGGCGTGTGGATTCGCGGGCGGACGTGCGCCGATGCCGACGCGCTTGCTGCGCGGGCTGCTCATGTCGGCCACCGCAGCAGTTCATCGACCAGCGCAGTGACTTCACGTGCGGCGGCGCTGTCGGGCGCCGTCTCGCGTGCAAGCCGGCCAGCGGCCACGCTGTCGGCGAAGACGATGCGCTGGCGCACTTCGCTGCGCAGCGCCGGCAGCGGCTGTTCGGCCAGCGACTGCCGCGCTTCCCTGCCGATGATGGTGGTACTAACGCGCCGGTTAATGACGAAGGCCGCGTGCAGCGCAGGCCGGAACACCTGCGCTTCGCGGATCAGCGCCACCATCTCGGCGCTGGCCCACAGGTCGTAGGGGCTGGGCTGCACCGGGATCAGCACACGCTCGGCGGCCAACAGCGCGGAACGTGCCAGGGCGGCGATGCGCGGCGGGCCGTCGATGATGACGTGATCGGCGCGGCGGGCCAGCTCCGGCGCTTCCTGGTGCAGCGTCTCGCGGGCGAGGCCCACGGTGCTGAACAGCCGGGGCAAGCCCTGCTGGCTTCTGCGCTGCGTCCAGTCCAGTGAGGAACCCTGCGGGTCGGCATCCAGCAGGATGACGTGCAGACCGCGCATCGCCAGTTCGCCCGCGATGTGCGTGGCGAGCGTGGTCTTGCCGACGCCGCCTTTCTGGTTGAGAAGCGCGAAGATCATGACGCGGCCTCCCATGCTGGAAAGCCGGGATTCGCCTGCCCTGCAAAACGCTGTTCGCTGTGCCGTTTGGCGGTTGTCCACCGAAACGGTGCGCTTCTACTAAAAGTTAGAGATTTATAGTTAGGTAAGTTAGAGAGGCCGAAAACCCGCGCCATTACTGGCTTTGCGGCGTTTTCGTACTCCTGATAGCACGATAGGCGTACTCCCGATAGCACGATACCGGGTACTCCTGATAGCACGAGGCCGTCCACAGCTTTTCCCGCAGTTATCCCCGTGCCGTATGCAGCACGGGCCGGAAGGTCAGCAGTTCGGTGTTGTCGTCCGGCATGCGCTCGATGCCGAGGACGTAGCCGGGTAACGACTGCCGTGCCACCAGCACGCGCAGGTCGTAGGCGAAGTCCGAGAAGCGAGCCGCGCTGCCGGATTTGCGGTGCAGATGCCGGAAGTCGAATTGCCAGCCGTGTTCCTGCCGCCCGCCGTGCTTGCGTACCAAGCGGTACAGCCAGCGTTCGATGCCGCCCTTCAAGCGGAAATAAGCCGGGTCGATGGTCAGCACCAGGGCGGCGTCGAGCACGCCGGCATAGAACCAGTCCGGCAGGATCAGCTCGATGCCCAGCGGCGTGCCGCTGGCATCGGCCAGTTCGCGCCACTCGTTGATCCACGAAAAGCGATGCAAGCGCCTGCCCGTGGTTTCGCGGATGGACGTGGCCACACTGGTCGATTGCAGCCGGTCGAGCGCCGCTTTCAGGCGCAGGTAGTCGTTGAGGGATGTGCCGCGCCCGATGAAGCGCAGGATCTCGTAGGGCGTGGCGTGTATCCAGCGCGACGGGCGAATGCCCGCGTCGCGTGCCTCCACGATCTGCGAGGCCGCCCAAATCAAAACGTCGGCATCCCATATCGTGGCGATGCCGTGCTCGGCCGTGCCTTCCACGCGGATGGTGATGTTCCCTCTGCGGAAGTCGATCGGCGCGATGCGCCGCGACTTCGCCAGCGAGAAGAATGGAAAGGCCATCAAGTCCTGGCTGTCGCGTGGCGCCATGTCGCCCGGCAGCGCGCGGAACAGGTCGAGCTGTTCGCACTGCGGCAAGGCTTGCCCTGGAGGGCCGGACATGGCGAAGGCCACCCACGCGCCGACGATCAGCGGCCATCACGGTAGTCGCCCGCGTGGCGTACGGCGTATTCCGGGTCGGATGTAGCCTCGTAGCTGCGCTGGTCGGCCCAGGCGTCGAGGTCGGACACCGCGTACATGACGCGACGGCCGAACTTGCGGAACTTCGGGCCACCACCGATGACGCGCTGTTTCTCCAGCGTGCGCGGTGACAGGCGCAGGTAGTCGGCAGCTTCATCGTTGGTGAGATAGCGCTGGGGTTGTGCGGGTGTGGCAACGGGAGCGGCGGCAGGCCGCAAGGGAGCGGGGCGCATGGGATGTACCTCCATCGGTCGGTAAAGCCCGGCCACACAGCGCGACCGGATGGAGGCAGTCTCAAGAAACTTGGGGTTCTTGCTCAGGGACGTTCTGCAGGGGATGCGAAACGTCCCCCCTCATGCGGCGGAACGGGGGGAAGTTGCGCCAGACGGCGATAGCCGCCGCGCATCAGCCCATCGCTCCGGCGTACCAGCCGCCGCACGCGGGCGCGCAGAGCGCTGTCGGCGTGCCAGTCGGCGGCAACGGCATCCACACCAAACAGCCCTTCGGCCACCTCCCGCAAGGACGCACCCGCCAGGGTCGCGTCCAGCGCCTGAAGGGTGTGCAATTCCAGCAATGCGGATAGCGGCGGACGTGGCCGGACGGTCGCCGCAGGTGCGGCACCGGCGGCTACGGCGATCTTGTTCAATTCGCTCGCCAGGGCCGTATAGCGTTCGCAAGGCGCGGCGCAGGCCCGGATGGCATAGGCGTAAGCCATGCCATCGGCCAAGCCTGGGGCGAGCACGAAGCGCAGGCAGCAGCCGGGCCAGCGGGCCACCAGCACCAGGCGCTTGCCGTCATGGATCAGGTGTTTGTGGCCCGGCAGCTTCCAGAGCTCAAAGCACAGGGCATCGGGCGGTGGATCGGCATCCGGGTAGAGCTGAACCACGGCATCGTGGTCGGGGAACCAGGCTGGGTGCGCGTCCCGCGCATCCAGGGCGGGGTCTTCCAGCAGGCGCAGCCCCCAGTGCTCGGCTGCATCCGGTTGGCGACGACGGCGCAGCCAGTCGCGCCGGTAGTCGGAATGGCGGCGCAGGTACTCCCAGGCCAGCGCTGGGCCATCCAGGTGCAGAACGTAGAGATAGGCCGCCGTGGCATACCACGGCTCGGCACTGCGATCAGCCATGAGGCAACCTCCCTGTGCTGGGAATGCGTCGCCACGGCGAAACGGCGTGCTACGAGGCCATCGTCAAAACGTCATGGGTGAAGCGTAAACTGGCTGTGTCAAGACCGATGAACTCCGATGCGTTGCTGAAATCGTCCGAGTGCGACGGCGGCAACGCACTCCAATGGCATGCCGCGTCGGTCAGCTTGCCGCAGCTCGCGCCAGGCATCATGACCGTTTCGATCAGGTACGCACCACTACGGTGCAACACTGCCGATTCAGACCGAACGGGTCACAGATCAGACCGAAATAGACACAGTGCGCCTGCGCTTCGCGGTGGCAGATCAATCGGTGATCGAGCCGTTGTCTTCGGCCAGTCGCAGATATTCCGACAACCGCCGTACCGGCTGGAAGTAGCGATCCCGCATCACGGGCTGCTGGCGCGGCCCGACGATGGCGGCCAGGTCGGACAGCTTCACAGTCCCCAGCGCAGGCATGCCAATCCCCAGGTCGATCAGGCCATGGGCAGTATCGCCATCGGCTGGGTCGAGCGAAGCCAGCAGCCAGGTGGCATGCGCATCCGGGGTGAACAGGCGCACCACGGGCAACGGGTCGGTGTCCTGCCCGACGGCGCTAGCCTCGCCGTTGGCCAGCAGGCGCGTGCGCTCGTCGGCGGTGATTAGCGGAGTCATGGCTGTACGCCCACGGATGTGGAGAGCATCAGAGGCTCTTTCCCGCTTTCCCACGAAAGCACAGATGCGCGCCCCCACGCATCCGCAGAAGCGTAGAAGTACGAAGGCACATGTACGGGAGTCAGGAAAGGCACGAATCAGGTTCCCCGCTTTTGAAGAAAGCCGCCAATGCGGATTTCAGTAAAAGAACACACAAACGAAATGAACACTATAGATTGTAGTCCTATAGGGCGCAATGGGTTGTCATTCTAGATTTTGGGGAAAGTCCAGAATGACGACGCTCAAGCCATCGTTGCCCGATGCACTGCGGCGGATCAGAAAGGCGCGTGGTCTGAGCCAAGAGGCGTTCTCGGATGTGTCTAGCCGCACCTATCTAAGTTCGCTGGAGCGCGACCTGAAAAGCCCGACGCTGAACAAGCTGGCCGAACTGTGCGGAGTGATGGAAGTTCATCCGCTCACGCTGATGACGCTGGCGTATGCCGGCGACAGCGAGCGCAAGATCAACCAGCTTCTGGAGCAGGTGCGACAGGAACTCAATGGGATCATTGACGGTGGCGAAGAGTGAGGGTTTTAAACCAGCGATAGACGCTTGCTAGTGGTGTCCTCATAGCACTGTAATTTCTATCATTGCCGGACGGCGAGAGAAAAGTAGGATCGGGATGACAAAAACTACACCACATACCGCCTGGCTAAAGAAGACTGGAGCCAAAGTCCAGACAGCGGATGGCGTCGCAGTTGCCGTGTATGAGCTCAACATTGATCACACTAACGAACCAGCGCTGACGAGCTGGGCAAAGCATTTTCGTGAGCAATACTGCCTCGATATCCAGATCGACCGTCTGAGAAAAGGGACTAAGAAATCACGCGCGCAGTATTTAACGGACTTGGTTTTCCCTGATAAATCGGAAGACTTTGGCCCTGCTACACGTTCTGGTGACTTTGCTGAGATTCTGATCGCTGACCTTCTTGAAAGCCAACTGGGTTACTGGACACCGCGCACTCGATACGATGATAAGTTGGTGCGAAATGAGTCACCGAAAGGCACAGATGCACTCGGCTTCAAGTTCGGCGGAGCTGGCCCCTCCAAGCCATCGAAAAAAGACACCCTAATTTCCTTCGAGTCCAAAGCACAACTCAGCGGAAAAAAGGCAAAGGCACGATTGCAAGATGCAGTCAATGATTCGGCTAAGGACGTGTATCGGATATCAGAGTCTCTCAATGCTATAAAACGCCGCCTCATAGCAAGGGAGGACGAGCAAGGTGCTGACCGCGTGGAACGGTTCCAGGATGGCCTAGAGGTTCCTTACATTCGCAAGTCTGGAGCCGCAGCCATTTTCTGCTCCAGCGTGTATGACGCGACCAAGATATCCAAGACCGACTGCACTGATCACGAAAACGCGGGAAATCTTATGCTCATTGTGGTGCATTCCTCAGCACTAATGGCGTTTGTCCACGCGCTCTATGAAAGGGCTGCAAATGAAGCCTGAACGACGCGCCCGTTTTGCAGCGGCGATCACTCTCTCGAAAGGCAAGATGTACGAGTACGGCGTACCGGAAGCCGATCACATTGAGCTTCCCGAAGGGGTAGACCTTGAAATGCAGTTCCCGTTGGCGGTGGGAACCATAGGTGATTTTGCATCTGAAGAAGTAGCGAAATTCATTGACGCCAAGGGTGAAACAAACACGCCGCGCGGCGAAGTTGTTTTCTCGGCGCAGGTACTTCAAGCTTTTGATGACTCGCGGCTCAACCAAGACCTCTCCTTCAACCTTCGCCTGCTAGCCGCTGCGGGCTTCTACCTCGGTGACATACCAGGAAATGCTGCGGTCCTGATATCAAAGCTTGCTCTGCTCGCGGGCCCAGAAAACGACCCTCTGGCTCTTGCTGCAAAGGTTGCCTTGGACAAGCCATGGAGCCGGACAGATAACGTCATTGACTCGCCGCGTGCAGCAGCCATTCTTGACGCACTGGGTGAGCACTTCAAGAACGGTGACGGAAGCGATAGAGCCATCAAAGCAATTAGAGATTTGCGCAATTGGGCATACGCCAATGCTTCAGCGCATGAGCTGCTTATGGCGGATTTGCTTGGTGCCGTAAGCGCAACACGCATTGCAAATTCGGCTTGGAGCTTGCTGCCTCAATACAGCAAGCTCCGCCAAGATAGCTGGCAGTCTTACCTATCCCGCCCCACATCAATCAAGGAAATGTGGCCATCACAAAGAATGGTAGGCGAGGCAGGACTTTATACAGGGCAATCTGGTCTTGTTCAAATGCCCACCAGCGCAGGGAAATCCCGGGCGACTGAATTAATTATTCGATCAGCTTTCCTATCGTCGCGAACCAAGCTTGCCCTGGTGATAGCGCCGTTTCGTGCTCTATGCCAAGAGATAGCCAGTGATCTTGAAAAAGCTTTCAGGGATGACGGCTACAGCGTTAACCAACTAAGCGATGCGCTGCAAACGGACATTGAGGTCGATATCTTCGACGTGTCTATTGGGACAGCACCGCAAGTTTTGGTATTGACACCAGAGAAACTCCTCTACACGCTTAGGCAGGAGCCTGACATTGTTCAAAAGGCTGGCCTCGTGGTCTATGACGAGGGGCATCAGTTCGACACCGGTACGCGTGGTGTAACTTATGAACTCCTACTTACCTCTATTAAGAGATTGTTGTCAGAATCTGCCCAGACCGTGTTGATCTCGGCAGTAATCCAGAACGCCGCAGCCGTTGCCACATGGCTTTTGAAGAATGAATCAAGGGTGGTTTCTGACAAGTCCTTGCAAGCTCGACGGTTGATCGCGTTCGCGAGCCTTCCTCAAGGCAAGGACGGTCAGCTTCAGTTCAATGTTGCGTCCGATGGCGAGCAGGATTTCTTCGTGCCGCGAGTCATTGTGCCTGAGCAGCAGCCGCGCCTACCCAGAGAAAAGACGGATAGATATTTTCCAACCCAAGAAAGCGGCTCCATCGCGTTGTATCTTGGCTTGCGCCTTATTGAGAATGGAGGTGTTGCGATCTACGCGGGACGAAAGGTTTCGGCATCGAAGATAGTCAGGGACGCGGTCGAACAGACATTCCGGAGAGGGATCTCCCTGTCTCCACCATCAACGTACAGCAACCCTGAAGAAATTCGCCGATTCGTAAACCTCTACTCAAGAAACTTTGGAGCTGATGCATACCTGACAAAGGGCGCTGCTCTTGGCATCTTTGCCCACCATGGGAACACACCGCAAGGCATTCGCACTGCGATCGAATATGCAATGCGCCAGAGGTTCATTCGGCTGATCGTTTGCACTTCAACGCTTGCACAGGGCGTTAATCTTCCTATTCGTTATCTGCTTGTGACGAGTGCTATGCAAGGGCGGGAGTTAATAAAAGCACGAGATTTTCACAATCTAATGGGACGCGCTGGACGTGCAGGGATGTACGGCGAAGGCACCGTAATCTTCACTGACCACCGACTCTATGACGAGCGGACTACCGAATCACGTCGCTGGGAAAACTCCGTTAATCTGATAAATCCCGATAACGCTGAACCAACCGGGAGCACCTTGTTGTCGCTCTTCGATCCAATGAAAAACGAGACGGGAACACGCGCACTGGGCAATCCGAGCCCTGCTGAGTTTGCGACCATGATTGTTGATCAGTGGGAGAGCCTTTATGAGGCCGTTGCTAACATCTCAGCCGATCTTCAAAAGAAGAAATTTTCTGCCAATTCTCTTCGAGAGCAGCTAAATGGGGATTCCATGCGCACTTGGACACCCAGTCCACGCTGACTTGGACACTCATTCCACGGCCACTTGGACACTCATTCCACGGCCACTTGGACACTGATTCCACAAGCACTTGGACAGTGATGTTCCACTGATCCGATCCATGCTCAGGCAGGCAGCAACGCAGGATTATTCACTACCATCGACCTCTTTTCTCGAAGCGAAGAGGTCATCGTGGAGCGTATATCCATGCGTAAAATCCGAGAGGTACTACGTCTAAAGTTCGACGCTGGCCTGTCCGTGCGCAAGATCGCCGCCAGCCTGCGCATCAGTAGCGGCAGTGCGGGCAATTACTTGCACCGTTTCAACGCTTGCGGGCTGAGTTGGCCGACATTGTTATCGGATGCCGAACTGGAGCGATGCCTGTTCCCTCCAGCACCAACAGTTCCCAGCGATCAACGTCCGATGCCTGACTGGTCTTGGGCGCATGCCGAGTTACGCCGCCCCGGCGTCACTTTGGCCCTACTCTGGCAGGAATATCGACTCGCTCACCCGCAAGGCTTCCAATACAGCTGGTTCTGCGAGCACTACCGCCTCTGGGCCGCCAAGGTCGACGTTGTCATGCGCCAGGAGCACCGTGCCGGCGAAAAGCTGTTCGTCGATTACGCCGGACAGACCGCGCCCATCATCGACCGACAGACCGGTGAAATCCGTCAGGCCCAGATCTTCGTCGCCGTCCTCGGCGCGTCCAGCTACACCTTTGCCGAGGCCACCTGGTCGCAGAAACTGCCCGACTGGCTGGGCTCGCACGCCCGCTGTTTTGCTTTTTTCGGCGGCACATCGCAGATCCTGGTGCCCGATAATCTGCGCAGTGGCGTCACCAAGGCGCATCGCTACGAGCCGGACATCAACCCCAGTTACCGCGATCTCGCCGAGCATTACGGCGTAGCCGTACTGCCCGCGCGTTCGCGTAAACCCAAGGACAAAGCCAAGGTTGAAGTGGGTGTGCAAGTGGTCGAGCGCTGGATCCTGGCAGTGCTGCGCAACCGCCAGTTCTTCTCGCTCGGAGAACTCAACACGGCAATCAGCCTGCTGCTCGAACGCCTCAATCAAAAGCCCTTCAAGAAGCTGCCCGGCTCACGCCGCTCGGCCTTCGAGACCATCGACCAACCCGCACTGCAACCGCTACCAGAACATCCGTATGTCTACGCCGAATGGAAAAAGGCGCGGGTGCACATCGACTATCACGTCGAGGTCGAGGGCCATTACTACTCGGTGCCGTACCAGCTGGTGAAGCACCAACTCGAAGTGCGGCTAACCGCTAAGACCGTCGAGTGCTTCCACGCCAACCAGCGGGTGGCCAGTCACCTGCGCTCGCTGCACAAAGGCCGCCACACCACCCAAACCGAGCACATGCCCAAGAGCCACCGGGAGCACGCCGAATGGACACCGCAACGGCTGATCCGCTGGGCCGAGCAGACCGGGCCTAACACCGCTGGCGTTATCGCCTACATCCTTGAGCGCCGAATCCATCCTCAGCACGGCTTCCGCGCCTGCCTGGGCATCCTGCGCCTGAGCAAGCAGCACGGCGAAGAGCGGCTGGAAGCCGCTTGCCAGCGAGCGCTGGCACTGGGCGCGTGCAGCTACAAAAGCCTTGAATCGATCCTGCGCCAAGGGCTGGAAAAGCTACCGCTGTCCCAGCAAAACCTGCCGCTACTGCCCGACGAACACATCAACCTGCGCGGCCCTGGCTACTACCACTGACCTGAAAAAGGAGCACCAAAATGCTGCCCAACCCGACACTCGACAAGCTGCAAACCCTGCGCCTGCACGGCATGATCAAGGCGCTGAGCGAGCAACACGCCACGCCCGATATCAATGATCTGAGCTTCGACGAACGCCTCGGCCTGATGGTCGACCGCGAGCTGACCGAACGTGAAAACACGCGTCTGAGCAGCCGCCTGAAACTGGCACGACTGCGCCATAACGCCTGCCTGGAAGACATCGATTACCGCAGCCCACGCGGCCTGGACAAGTCCCTGATCCTGCAACTGGGCAGCGGCCAATGGCTGCGCGACGGCCTGAACCTGATCATCGGCGGCCCAACGGGCGTAGGCAAAACCTGGCTCGCCTGCGCGCTGGCTCACAAGGCCTGCCGCGACGGTTACAGCGTGCGCTACCTGCGCTTGCCGCGCTTGATGGAGGAGCTGGGCCTGGCTCACGGCGACGGCCGTTTCGCCAAACTCATGGCCGGCTATGCCAAGACCGACCTGCTGATCCTGGACGACTGGGGCTTGGCGCCGTTTACCGCTGCGCAGCGGCGCGACATGCTTGAACTGCTGGACGACCGCTACGGCAACCGCTCGACGCTGGTCACCAGCCAGATGCCGGTGGACAAATGGCATGCGCTGATCGGCGACCCGACCTTGGGCGATGCGATCCTCGACCGGCTGGTGCACAACGCTTATCGGATCGAACTGAAGGGCGAATCGATGCGCAGACGCGCAACGAAATTGACGGCGACAGAGACTTCAGACTAACAATGCAAACCTGCGTCGCTGCGCTCCGACTGCCTGTCCAAGTGGACGTGGATCAGGTGTCCAAGTGAGCATGGAACGAGTGTCCAAATGATCGTGGGCTGAGTGTCCAAGTGTCGTGGAATCCGCAGCTAAAGGCAAAAAAGAGAATCGTAGAGGCGATTGAGAGCTTCTTGATGACTTATCGCAGTGATGTAGAAACCGAAACATTTGTTGAGAACGCCAAGGCGCTAGCGAGTGAGACGTTGGCTTTTTATCTCGCCACCGACGACAAGAAGACACTATTAACAAACATTTTCGAATCTATAGCGCGGCGCATAGAAATGCGTGTTCCTGATGTCGAAGATCAGCACCGCTTCGGGCGTACTCTCCTGGGAATAGACCATGCTCTAGCAGTTGAAACATGGGTGATAGAAAATGAAGACTCCATCGGGGCATCGGATTCGCCCGATGATTTGTTCGATTTGCTGTGGCCCCTTTTGACCACGCTCTCCTCTGAAAAGCGGTTGACTGATACCGTGCCTCAAGGCGCGCTCAAGGCATTGGCTGAAGGATGGCTGGCCGGTCGATCTTTCGAAGTTCTCCTGCAAGAACTCAATGAACTGGACGCCTCGTATCCATATGGAAAATACAGCAAAGCGTTTGATTTGGATTTAGTTGTCGATCTTTGTGAACAGACCTTTGGATTTGAGTTTGCATTGCTGCTTGCATCAGTTAAAGAATCGTTCGTCGCCCGCGTGACGGAAGAATTAGGACAGTCGCTCACCGGCCACCTTGACCTTCTACAGAAGAGATTGAAGTACGGGCTTCCAGATCAAGACTGCATATCGTATTACGAGGCAGGGTTTTCGGAGCGCGTGATCGCACAAGAACTATCAGAGGGGATGATTTGGGGTTATGCCAAGACCAGAGACGGTGCCCGCAAGTTGATCAGGCAGTATCCTGATGACATTGAGGTGATCCTGCGTGACTTTCCATCACACTTCACGGATGTATTCCAGTCCACCGTGGCATCTCAGGAAGGGTTAGTTTAAGCACTACCTTCTAATGAAGAGCCCTGCCTCGATGGGCGGGGCTCCGGGGCGGCCGTCAGGCCGCTTGTGGCTTGCTGCGCGACCAGATCAGTTCGTGCGTGCCGTCCTCGCCTTCGATCAGGCGGGCATAGACCGGCGCCGGGAACGAAGGATCGTCGAGGGTCATGGACAGGTATCCCCGCCCGGCCTCGCTGGTCTTCTTCCATGCCGCGCCGATGTCGTGGCCGGCGGCCTGGAGGCGGAAGTCGGGGGCGTTCTCGCTGTTGCCCTTGTCGTTGGGAACCAGCTTGACCTTGACGTTGAGCGTCAGGGTGCGCAGCGTGCCGGTGAAGCCGTCTTTGTCGGTGGTGAAGGTGCCGATGTTGGCCATGATGTTTGCTCCTTTCGGTTGAACAAGGTTCGCGCCCATCGCGTCCTTGTTGTGATCCGGCCGGCGGGGGACGGGCTGGCTGCACCGCTTGCGGTCGAAACGCAGTGGAGAGCCGGGAGGCGAAAAGAATTTGTTGCGCGAGGAAGCCGCGCAGCGGCGGGGAAATTGTTTTCGCCGGACGGTTGCAGCCATAAGCCCGAGGCGCAGCCGCACCCCCGCCAGGATTCACAACGAGACAAGGACGCCTTGGGCCGAACCGCTCCGAAAGAAGATAGGGCCAGCTCGGCATCCCCGCCCGAAGGCTTCTCCGGCTCGCCCGCTGACGCAGGCTAGGTCAACCACCCGACGACAAGCGAGAGCGCCCCTGCCGCACCTTTCGGCGCCGGTCTTGAGGCGTGGCGTGGAAGCTCCATAGCGATGCCGGGCGGGTTGTCCGTGAACCGTCCTTCGTGACGTGATGGGCAGGAACCGCCAGCGTTGAGGACGGCACGCATCCGCACAACCTGCCGCAGCAAGCGCCAGCGTGTTCGCCAGCGCCCCGTCCATCGCGGCGGGGCGCTGGCCGGGCCGATCCGGCGCAGCCGGTTCGGCGGTGTTTGAGGGGCGCCAAGCTGCGTGCGGCGGGGATAGCCCGCAGGGCTTTCCCCTGGAGGCAAGCGAAGCACGCAGCGCCGCAGGCGCGAAGGCGTGAGGGATTGAAGCCGAATGGCCGTGACAGCGAAGTCGGCACGGGGCGCAGCCCGAAAGCCCGGCGGCGCTGTGCGCCGACACGCTCAAGCAATTTACGGCATCATTCTATGACCGAATATTTAACCATTTCCCCGTTGGAAACCGCTCATCAGGCAAGGAGGTTGTCGAGTCATGCGCGTTTATATGATCGACAGAAATATCGTATCCAAAATTTCATCAGGCTTCAAAAATTGCAGCATCGAAGATAAAAATTTCATTAAATCACTGGATACAAAAGGAAGTGCCATAAGCCTTCTTCTTTCAAACATCGAAGGCCGACTTGGGATTCCTCAAGACATTAATCAAGCATCCTCCGGCATGTTCGCTGAAGGTGACATAGCTAAGGGGTTCTTCAAGAAGGCTCGCGTTGATTCAGTTTTTTTTGAAGCCTTCAACAATCTTGCCTCCTGGGGTATCACAACTCATCAGAGAGACTCTTTTCTGAAAAATTCAGAAATCGTTGCATACCTACAAGATACGTTGCATCAGCCGCGCAGCCCGGCCCAAGCCAAAGAGGTTAGAGAGGACATTTTAAATTTCGCATCTAAGCGAGATATGGAAATTGGCCACCCAATCATGCTGTGTGGCTTGTCGACTTTATATGGAAACAAGAATGCGCATGGAGTGCTAAAACCTAAGGAACCCAAAGAGAATGATCCTAAGAGAAATGCGAGGATTTATAACGCATTAGCCGACCTAATGGTGATTGTCAATCTTTCAGAGTTGGCGGGCATAAGCAGAGGAATGAAAATCCGGATTCATTTCGCAACAATCGACAAACCTCTCCGTGGGTTTGTTCAGGAATTCGGACTTCTTGATGTTACAAAGAGCCGTTTAGCTCTGGTCAATGACAGCACAATCACCCTTGGATTCAATATGTCGCTTTTCCCAAAGCTAACCGGCAACGAGGCAGAAGAGTTCAAGGAATGGTTCAACACCAAGAAGCAAAAAACATGAACATAAGGTTTAAGCCTTGACCTTGAACACCCGGCGCGGCCACTGCCGCGCCCGGATTTTGCGTTTCACCGCGCCCAGGACGGAACGGCCTGGGCGCGGTGCTGATCGCGGTTATTCCTTCGTCTCAATGAGCCACCACACAGCACGCGGCAAGGCGCGGCCTGTGATGGGATGAATGTCGGTGAGGTCGGCGCAGGCCGTCCAGCCCAAGGGCGGACGGTAGCCGCGCACGTCGCCATCGCCGTGCCAGCGGCGGGCGCGTACCGTGCCGGGGGCGTAGATCGCCGCCATGCGCGGGCGGCTGATGGTGGTGCGGGTCATGGGGGTGTCTCCTTCCAGCGAAGCGCCCCGGTTGAGGCCGGGGCGCGTGCCTTCGGCGCGGATCAAGCGGCCAGCGCCTCGGCGGGTTCATCCGCCATTGCCTCGGCATCCTCCGGGACGTCCTGCTCCGGGCCTGCCTCCTGCGCGGCATCCTGCGGGCCTGCGGCCTTGAAGATGGCGGGCATCCAGCCGGTGCCATCGGCCAGCCGTTCGGCCTCGCTGGCAATGTCGGCCTTCTTGAGCTTCGCCAGCCGGGTGACAGATTCCGGTGCAAACGCGCCCACGGCATCCAGAATCGCGGCCTTCGGAACGTGCTTGAAATAGCCTTCTGCGGTCGGCTGCCACCATGCGGCCATGTCGAGGCCCACGGCCTGCGCCAGTTCCTCGCCGGGTTGCTGCACCGTGGCGCGGGGTGTCACCACGTCCACCGTGGAAGCCACGCATACGGCCAGCAGCCGCACCAGTTCATCTTGCGACTTCGCCAGCAGCGCAGTGAATAGTTCGGCACCGTCCTCCGGCAAGGCTTCGCCCGCCACCTGTTGCAGTTCGCGCAGTGCCACGGCGGCGGGCGATTCCGGCCAGTCCGGGGCCATGCCTTCCAGCCGGTCTTGCACTTTCAGGCTCACGCCCAGCGGCAGGTCGTGGCCGTAGTGGCTACCCTGCAAGATGGTCTGCACCATGCCATGCACCACGGCAGTCAGCGCGGCTTGCGGGTGCCGGGCGACTTCGATTTGCAGCGCGGCTGTGCGGTGGGCGCTCAACCGCTGCGCCAGCCGGTCAGACATGGCGGCGATCCTGGGCTGTTCGTCGTCCTCGCCTTCGTCGTCGTTTCCGGCTTCGCCTTCGCCGCCGAAACCCTGCCGCAAGCGTTCCAGCGTGCGCAGCGCCTTGGCTTCGGCCTCACGCATTAAACCGCGATGAATCACGGTTTCGCCGTTGCGGTCGATGGTGACGATAGCCCCGGCTGCGGCCTTCACGTTCGGACTGTAGTCCTGCAAGCCATCTTCCAGCGCCTGCAATTGCTCGCCCACGGCTTCGCCTTCCTCTTGCAGCGCGTCGGCCTTGTCCTCGTCCTCGGCGTCCAGCGCGGCATCCACGGCTTCGGCCAGTTCGTGCAGCTTGGCTTGCAGCTTCTCGATACGTTGGGCCTCGCGCTTGATTGGCTCGCGTCGCTCCCTGGGCGCACGCTGGAAGGCGTGCAGGTCGGCATGGGTCATTCCCGGCGTGGCATCCACCCATGCCCAACCTTCGGCGCGAACATTGGCGGCAATGCCTGCCAGCCGGTCTTGCGCCAGCCCTTCCAGCAACGCGGCATCGGTCAGATACATACCTGCGTCACCGTCCGCGAACAGGTCACGGCGAATCCCGCCGCCTGCGACCTCGTAGGCGTCCAACCCGACGAAACGCACCAACGGATGCCGGTAGGCGTCGATTTCCCGTTCGGTCAGGCGCTCGCGCAAGTGCGAGGGGTGGCGCTGCCACTGCGGGGCATCGTAGAACGCGGCTTCCTGCGCAGTGTGGTCGTCAGTGATGGCAAGGGCCATCAACTGGTCAAGGCTCACAGCATCAGCGCGATAGTCGGCTATTAGGCGCGGGGAGACATTCGCCAGCTTCAAGCGGCGCTGCACTACCAGCGGCGTGACGGAAAAATCCGCCGCAATGTCCTCGATGGGCCGTCCTTCGGCCACCAGCGCCGCGAAGGCTTCAAACTGGTCTGCCGGGTGCATGGCCTCGCGCTGCACGTTCTCGGTGAGGCTGGCCGTGCGTGCGGTTCCATCGGCCACCAGCAGGCAAGGCACTTCCCATTCCTTGCTGATGCGATGCTTCTTCGCCAGCAGCTTCAAGGCGGCGAGGCGACGGCCACCGGCCACGACTTCGTAATGCTCGCCATCGGCGGATGCAATCACGATGAGGTTTTGCAGCAGGCCCACGCGCTGGATGCTCGCGGCAAGTTCGGGAATCGACATGCGCGGGGTCTTGCGCACGTTGCGGCCCGTGGGGCGCAGTACCAACCGTGACAGCGGAACCAGAATCAGGTTCTTGGTCGGGTCGGCGGCTTCCAGCGGGATAGCTGCGGCGGTATTGACGGCGCGGGCTTCGGTTTGGGTGATGGCGTTCATGGTGATAACTCCTTGCGGTTAGGAAATGCAGCAGCGAAAGAAGCGGCAAGGGCTGCTGCCTGCCCCTGCCGCGTGGGGAATCAGGCTTTCAACTGGCGCAGGCCATCGGCCAGCAGCCACAGGGCGCGGTTCAGGCGCACATCGGAATCAATGCCCTGCACGGGGCGGGTACGTTGGCGGCGTCCGTTGGCGCTGCGGCCATACAATCCGCCCTTGGTCAAGTTCTCCTGCGTGCGGTTGAACACGCTCCACAGGTCGGGCCGGCGGTCATCGAATCGGCGCGGCATCAGGATTTGCGATTCGGTGATGGGTGCAGGCTTGTCGGGGTCGTCGTACTTGAGCGACAGCGCAGCGCGGGCGAACACTTCGGCCTCGCCTTCGTCCAGCGTGATGCTGCGCATCAGGTCACGGGATTCCTTCACCCGCTCAAAGCCGCTCAACACCTCGAAAGCGCCTTCGATGACGTGCCCGGCCACGTCGCCTTTGTGGGGTACGCGCACATCCGCCACGGTGTCGCCGCACACAAGGCCATTGCTGCACACGAACCGGAACATCCCGGCCAGCATCTGATAGCTGCTGGTGCCGTCGTGCGAGTTCAGCAACACGATTTCATTGGCTTCCGCGCCGTTGATCTGGCTGGCGTGGCGCAGGCGAATCATGTGTTTGGTGTGCTCGCGGCGGCCTTCATCGCGCACGCGGGTCTGCGTCACCATAAAGGGTTGAAACCCCTCCTTGCGAAGCTCGGTCAGCACCGTGGCGGTGGGGATGTAGCTGTACCGCTCGGAACGGCTCTCGTGTGGGGCATCCGCGAAGATGGAGGGTGCCACCCTGCGAATCTGGTCATCGGACAGCGGGTAGTCGCTGCGCAGTGCCGGGGAATGGGAAGCGAAACGGGATGCGAGTTGCATGGTCTTTCTCCTGACGAAAAGGGTTTGCTGTTCAAACCGCACACCGGATTCCAAGATTCGGAGCCCAGCCTTTCGGCTGTTCGGTGCGGTTGGCACGAGGAACCCGGTTGGCCCTGTTGCCACCGTCTTTCCTGAGTTCATCGCCCGCGACGGTCAGAAGCGCGCGAACGGGTGCCGTCAAGGAGGCAAGCGCAGGGTTGGTGCGGCCCGCAGGCGAAGCCGAGGACACGGCCCTGCGTGCCTTGACGGCGCACGGGCGCGGGCTACAGTCGCGGACAAGGTGATGAAGTCAGGGAAGACGGCTGGACATGGCAACGGCCATCCCTCTGTGCCGAACCGCACGCAAGCGAAGCGCGCAGGCCCGAAGCTGGAAGCCGGGCCGGAGGCGTCAGCCGAGCGGAGCGAGGGAACGATGGAAGCCTGTCAGGGGCGAAACCCCGCAGGGGGTTCGATGCGCAGCACGACAGCGCGCCGGGACGCCATGAGGTTCTACGCGCTTACCACTTGCACAACTATTCAATAAATGTTGTATTATCGAACCATGAACGAAAATCAAGCTGTTTCCGCCCTCGGCGCCTTGGCCCATACCCAGCGGCTGCGCGTGTTCCGCGCCCTGGTCGTCGCCGGCCCCGAGGGGATGACGCCCAGCGTGCTGGCCGACCTGCTCGACGTGGCACGCAATTCCCTGTCCTTCCACTTGAAGGAATTGGCCCACGCTGGCCTCGTCACCATCGAGCAGCAAGGCCGCAACCTGATCTATCGCGCCGACTTCGCGCAGATGAACAACCTGCTCGGCTACATGACCGAACACTGCTGCCAGGGCGGCACATGCGAAGTCACGGAATCCTCCGCCACCTGTGCCTCCTGCTGAAAGGAACTATCCATGAAGCGCTTTCATGTCCATCTGCATGTCAATGACCTGCCCCGCAGCATCGGCTTTTATTCCCAACTCTTCGCCGCGCAACCCACGCGCGTCGAAAGTGATTACGCGAAGTGGATGCTCGAAGACCCGCCGGTGAACTTCGCCATTTCCACGCGCGGCAACAAGCCAGGCATCGACCACCTGGGTATCCAGACCGACGACGCTGAGGAACTGGCCGCCCTCAAGGCACGCGCGCAGGCCGCCGACATGGCGCTGCTCGATGAAGGCACTACAACCTGCTGCTACGCACGCAGCGAGAAGCACTGGATCACCGACCCACAAGGTGTGGCATGGGAGCACTTCCACACGCTGGGCAGCATCCCGGTCTTCCATGAGGTGGCCTCAGTCACGACACCGATCACCGCACCGGCTTGCTGTACAGCAAGCCCCCGTTCTTCCTGCTGTTGAGAAAGCACGCCATGACCACGGAGAGCACATACAACGCACTGTTCATCTGCACGGGCAATTCCGCACGTTCCATCCTCGCTGAAGGCATCCTCAACAAGCTGGGCCAAGGGCGCTTTCGGGCCTACTCGGCGGGCAGCCAGCCGAAGGGCGAAGTGCATCCGCTGGCGCTCGCCACGCTGGAGCGGCTGCACATGCCGACGACCGGCTACCGCAGCAAAAGCTGGGATGAGTTCGTAGCGCCGGGGGCGCCGGTGTTCGACTTCATCTTCACTGTCTGCGACAACGCAGCTGGTGAGGCTTGCCCGTTTTGGCCGGGCAAGCCGGTATCGGCGCACTGGGGCGTGCCCGATCCGGCAGCCGTCGAAGGCAGCGAAGAACAACGGCTCAAGGCGTTCAAGGATGCCGCGCTGACCCTGCGTCGCCGCATCGAGCTGTTTCTCTCGCTGCCACTGCAACGCCTGGACGCCATGTCGCTGCAACGCGAGTTGCGAAACATCGGCCAAGAGTGAAGAGCGTCACTTCATCAACAACCAGATTTGAAAGGACACCCCATGCCAAACATCCAGATTTTCGACCCGGCGCTGTGTTGCAGCACAGGCGTATGCGGCGTTGAAGTAGATCAAAACTTGGTGAACTTTGCCGCCGACGTGGATTGGGCCAAACAAAACGGTGCTCAGATCGAACGCTTCAACCTGGCACAACAGCCCCTTGCTTTCGCCGAAAACCCGACTGTGAAAGGCTTTCTGGAACGCTCGGGCCAAGAGGCGCTGCCCCTGGTTCTGGTCGATGGCGAGGTGGCCTTGGCCGGTCGCTATCCCAACCGCAGCGAATTGACCCGCTGGGCTGACATCGAGGCGCCCGAAACCTCCCCAACCCAAGGCGCTTGCTGCTCTGGCAACCGCTGCTGCTGAACGAGGAGATTTCATGCACTTTCTGACCCAGCCGCCTCGGTTCCTTTTCTTCACCGGCAAAGGAGGCGTCGGCAAGACCTCCATCGCCTGCGCAACGGCTGTGCAACTGGCGGCCCAAGACAAGCGCGTGCTCCTCGTCAGCACCGACCCAGCTTCCAACGTGGGGCAGGTTTTCGGCGAGCGCATCGGCAACCGCATCACGGCGATTGCCGCCGTGGCGAACCTGTGGGCACTGGAAATCGACCCACAGGCAGCGGCGCAAGCGTACCGTGACCGCATCGCTGGGCCTGTGCGGGGCGTGCTGCCCGACGAGGTGGTGCGCGGCATCGAAGAATCTCTGTCGGGCGCCTGCACCACGGAAATCGCCGCCTTCGACGAGTTCACGGCCTTGCTGACCGATACGGCGCTAACGCAGGATTACGAACATATCATTTTTGACACTGCCCCCACCGGCCACACCATCCGCCTGCTGCAACTGCCGGGCGCATGGAGCGGCTTCCTGGAAGAGGGCAAGGGCGATGCGTCGTGTCTGGGCCCTTTGGCGGGCCTGGAAAAACAACGCGCCCAATACAAGGACGCGGTCGCCGCCCTGGCCGACCCGCTGCGTACCCGCCTGGTGCTGGTGGCCCGCGCGCAGCGCCCCACACTGCGCGAGGCGGCACGCACCCATGAAGAACTGGCCGCCATTGGGCTGACACGCCAGCATCTGGTCATCAACGGCGTCTTCCCTGCTGGCGAGGCCGAAAACGATACGCTTGCCGCTGCCATCTACGAAAGAGAGCAGGCTACGCTGGCCGCCATTCCGCCGGCACTCCAGGCGTTGCCTCGGGATCAGATCGCGCTCAAGCCGTTCAACCTCGTCGGCCTCGATGCCCTGCGCCACCTGCTGGTCGATACCGACGCCAAGCATGACGCCGATGCCATCGAACTGCCCGACCAGATCAATGCGCCAGACTTGTCCGCCCTGGTCGATGAGATCGCCGTCGATGGGCACGGGCTGGTCATGGTGATGGGCAAGGGCGGCGTGGGCAAGACCACGCTGGCCGCCGCCATCGCCGTGGAGCTGGCGGGCCGGGGACTGCCCGTGCATCTGACCACCTCCGACCCGGCTGCGCACCTGGCCGATACGCTGGAAGCTTCGGTGCCCAATTTGGCACTCAGCCGCATCGACCCCCAGGAAGCCACGGCGCGCTACCGCCAGCATGTGATGGACACCAAGGGGGCGCAGCTCGATGCCGAAGGGCGCGCTCTGCTGGAAGAAGACCTGCGCTCGCCCTGCACCGAGGAAATCGCGGTGTTCCAGGCGTTCTCCCGCGCCATCCGCGAAGGGGGCAGGAAGTTCGTAGTGATGGACACCGCGCCCACGGGTCACACCTTGCTGCTGCTCGACGCCACTGGCGCATATCATCGCGACATCGCCCGGCAGATGGGCGAGACGGGCGTTCACTTCACGACGCCGATGATGCAGTTGCAAGACCCCAGGCAGACCAAGGTGCTCATCGTCACCCTGGCCGAAACCACGCCCGTGCTGGAAGCGGCCAATCTGCAAGACGACCTGCGCCGCGCGGGCATAGAACCGTGGGCCTGGGTCATCAACAACAGCGTGGCGGCCGCGCACCCACACTCCCCGCTGCTACGCCAGCGTGCACGCAACGAACTGCGGGAAATCGACGCCGTGGCCACACAACACGCCCGGCGCCATGCCGTGGTGCCGCTTCTGACCGAGGAACCGGTGGGGGTGGAGCATCTGCGGGCTTTGGCAAAAAGGAAAGCGTCATGAACCGCGCGCCCTCGCCCATAGGCGTGTTCGAGCGCTACCTGACGCTCTGGGTCGCGCTGTGCATTCTGGCCGGTTTGGCTCTGGGAAACCTGATGCCAGAGCTGTTCAGTGCATTGGCGGCCATCGAATACGCCTCGGTCAACCTCATCGTCGCCATACTCATTTGGGCCATGGTGTACCCGATGATGATCGCCATCGACCTAGGTTCGCTCAAAACCGTGGGTCGGCGACCGAAGGGGCTGGTGATCACGCTGGCAATCAACTGGCTGATCAAACCCTTCACCATGGCCGTGTTGGCGGTGCTGTTCTTTGAGTATCTGTTGGCTGACCTGATCAACCCGGACGATGCTCAGCAATACATCGCCGGTCTGATCTTGCTGGGCGCCGCGCCATGCACTGCCATGGTCTTCGTCTGGTCGCAGATGACCAAGGGCGACCCAAACTACACGTTGGTGCAGGTCTCAGTGAACGATCTGGTGATGGTGGTCGCGTTCGCCCCGATCGTCGCCTTGCTGCTGGGCGTGACCGAGATCGCCATCCCTTGGGAGACTTTGATGCTGTCGGTGGTGCTCTACATCGTGCTACCGCTGATCGCCGGCTGGTGGACGCGCAAGCGCCTAACTGCCCAGGGTGGTGAGGTGGCAGTCTCGGACTTCACCGCACGCATCAAGCCTATATCCATGCTCGGTCTGCTGCTTACCGTGGTGCTGCTGTTCGGTTTTCAAGGCCCGGTGATCCTGGCCCAGCCCACGCTGATTGCGCTGATTGCCTTGCCCATCCTCATCCAGTCCTACGCCATCTTCGCTTTGGGCTATGCCTGGGCCTGGGCGTGGCGCCTGCCGCACCCGATTGCCGCACCCTGCGCGCTGATCGGAACGTCCAACTTCTTCGAGCTGGCGGTGGCTGTGGCCATTGGCCTGTTTGGCCTGAACTCGGGCGCGGCGCTGGCCACCGTGGTCGGCGTACTGGTCGAGGTGCCGGTGATGCTGTCGCTGGTGGCCTTTGCCAACCGCACGCGCTCACGCTTCCCAGCGTCGTGATGGACTCCGCCAGCCTGGCATCGCTACTGCGGCTGGGCCGCCGATCGCGTCTCACACGAACCAGCACGTATTCCAACAGCCCCACCAACTCCTGAACCGAGGCAATGGCATGAGCCAGATCACCATCTATCACAACCCCGCTTGCGGCACATCGCGCAATGTGCTTGGCCTGATCCGCAACAGCGGCGAGGAGCCCGTGGTTATCGAATATCTGAAGACGCCACCCGACCGCGAAACGCTGCAACGCCTGATTGCCGCGATGGGCGTACCAGTGCGTGCGCTGCTGCGCGAGAAGGGCACGCCCTACGCCGAACTCGGCCTGGATGATCCCAAGTGGAGCGACGAGCAGTTGATCGACTTCATGCTCCAGCACCGCATCCTCATCAACCGACCCATCGTGGTCACGCCGCTGGGCACGCGCCTGTGTCGGCCGTCGGAAGCCGTGCTGGACATTCTTCCCCAGCCGCAGCGCGGCGCATTCAACAAGGAAGACGGCGAAGCCGTGGTGAATGCGGAAGGTCGTCGTGTCTGAATCCAGAATCGACCTACCCAATATCGACACCGCGCTGTTCCAGCAACCCGATGCCCAGCGGCTGATGGCGCCCGAGCGTGCCACCCACGCGCCGCGCTTCCTGTTGCTCTACGGATCTTTGCGCGAACGCTCGTTCAGCCGCCTGGCTGCCGAAGAAGCGGCGCGTATCCTGAGCGCGCTCGGAGGTGAGACACGGATGTTCAACCCCTCGGGCCTGCCGTTGGTGGATGACGCGCCTCACGATCACCCAAAGGTCAGGGAACTGCACGAACTGGTGCAATGGGCCGAAAGCATGGTGTGGAGTTCGCCCGAGCGCCACGGTGCCATGACCGGCTTGATGAAGACCCAAATCGACTGGATTCCGCTATCGGTCGGCGCCGTGCGCCCGACACAGGGCAAGACGCTGGCGGTGATGCAGGTGTCGGGTGGATCGCAGTCCTTCAACGCCGTTAACCAAATGCGCGTGTTGGGCCGCTGGATGCGGATGCTGACCGTCCCTAACCAGTCTTCGGTTGCCAAGGCATATCAGGAGTTCGATGAAGCGGGACGCATGAAGCCCTCGGCCTATTACGACCGCATCGTGGATGTGATGGAAGAGCTGATGAAGTTCACGCTGCTCACGCGCGACGTGGCGCCATATCTAGTAGATCGCTACAGCGAGCGCAAGGAAAGCGCCGAAGCCCTGAGCCGGCGCGTCAATCAAGCAGCGATCTGAGAACCGCCATCGCAGCAAAAAGGGGGCCGAAGCCCCTCGGTCAAATCAGGCCGCGTTCGGCGAAGGACGTGGTGCTGCCGCCCGCCACGACGATGTGATCCAGCGTGCGGACGTCCACCAACGCCAGCGCCTCCTTGAGTCGCTGGGTCAGCACCTTGTCGGCGCCGCTCGGCTCGGGATTACCGCTCGGGTGGTTGTGCGAAACGATAACCGCTGCCGCATTGAGCCGTAGCGCCTCCTTGACCAGTTCGCGCGGATACACCGATGCACTGTCGATGGTGCCTCGAAAAAGCTCGCTGTATTCGATCAGGCGATGCTGCGTATCCAGGAACAGCACTGCGAAGACTTCGTGCTCGAAACCAGCCAACTTGGCGCGCAGGTACTCCTTGACCGCCGCCGGCGAACTGAACGAGGCACCACGCTGCATCTTCTGCTCGATGGCCTGGCGCGCGGCCTCCAGAATCTGGTCGGTCGTCGCCAGCAGGTAGCGGCCTTGTGCATCGCGCACCATTAGCGTGGTCTCGAACGAGGAAAAGGATAGTTGCGACATGATCGTGCTCCGGTTGCTCGGGCGGAATTGCCCGGAACCGTCGCCAGCACGGCGCAGCGCAAGCAGTCAGGGGTCGCAAACGGCCGCCAGGACGCAAGCGCGCACAAGCGCGTGCCGCCCTTGACGGCGAGAACGCCGTGATACGGTGAAGGGAACAGCAAGACCGCCCACCCCCCGCCCACTGAACACAATTGTCTTTGGGCAAGCGGAGCGCGCAGGCCCGAGAGGGCCAGAGGCGTCAGGGGTCAAAGCCGAATGGCCGCGATTCGGCACGAAGCGCGGGGCGCAGCCCGCGAACCCGACGGCGGCACGCCGGGACGCCCGACTGCTTGGGACAGGACTACTCGTTGTCGGTCTTGCGCTGCTCGATCTGCAACTGCGCCCGCTGCGTTGCCTGTTGCAACCGCTCCACCAGCACGCCCCTCGGCGGCAAGGCGGTCAGGTACTCGGCGACGTGGATGCCCGACTTGTCCAGCTCCAGCAATTCGATCTGCTCGCGCTTTTTGCCGGTGCAAAGGATGATTCCCAGCGGCGAGGCTTCCTCCGGCTCCCGTTCGTGCTTGTCCAGCCAGCGAAGGTATAGCTCCATCTGACCTTTGAAAGCCGCCTTGAACTCGCCGACCTTCAACTCCACTGCCACCAGTCGCCGCAGCTTGCGGTTGTAGAACAGCAGGTCGAGGTGGAAATCCTCGTCGTCGATCGGGATGCGTTTCTGCCGGGCCACGAAGCTGAAACCCGCGCCCAGCTCCAACAAGAACGACTCCATTTCACGAATGATCGCGGCTTCGAGGTCGCCTTCCTGCCAAGTGTCGCGCAGGCCCAGGAAATCGAGGATGTACGGGTCGCGCATGACCAGGGCGGGCGACATGCGCTGCGCATCGCGCATCGTCGCCAGCTCCTGCGCGATCGTCTCGCCCGGCTTCTTGGACAGTGCCGTGCGCTCGTACAGCATCGAGTCGATGCGCTCGCGCAGCGTCCGCACGCTCCAGCGTTCGGCGCTCGCCATCTGCGCGTAATAGTCCCGCTGGAGCGGGTCTTTCAGCGGGATCAGGGCGATGAAGTGCGTCCAGCTCAATTCTCGTATCAGTGATACGAGAATCTGCTCGTCGGGGAAGGTGGCTGCGAACTGCACCATGCGGCGCAGGTTCTGCTCGGCAAAGCTGTTGCCGTACTCCTTCACCAACTGCGCCGCCAGGGTAGGCAGGACTTCCTTGCCATAAGCACCCCGGCGCCCGTCCAAGACCTGCGTATGGATGCGCTGGCCGATGCGCCAGTAGAGCATCGTCAGCTCGCTATTCACCGTCGAGGCGGCGTGCTTACGCGCCGCCTCGATCAGTGCCCGAATATCGCCCAGCAGCGCCGACGGCGCTGCGGGCGATGCCACAGATGACCGTCGCCTGGTCATGCTGTCGCCTCCGTAGGAGGCTGCTTGGCGCCGGTAATCGCCTTGCGCCGGTTCGCCACCAGTTCGGCCGCCTCGCGCACTGGATCGTCCTCGGTGTGGACATAGCGCATGAACATCACGACGGTCTTGTGCGCCGTCAGCGCCATGCCGACCTTGACCGGGATACCTGAATTGGCAATGTCGGTCGCAGAGCGATGGCGGATGCCATGCGTCCCCACGTGCGTCGCACCCGCCGCCTTGAGCACGCGGCACCAGCCGCCGTAATATTCGCCTGTGGTCAGGTGCTGCGCCGGATGGCGTGGCGACGGCAGCACATAGGGATTGCCTTCCTGTCTCGGTGCCGTCGAAAGCAGCCGGTAGGCTTCCTCGCTCATGGGCTTGGACATGCCGCCGGTCTTGCTGTCGGGCCAGACGACGCGCCGATTCTCCAGATCGACCCATTCCCATTCGAGCGTGACGATTTCGGAGCGGCGGGCGGCGAACTCGAATTGCAGGCGAATCGCCAGAGGGATGACGTAGTTCTCAAGCCCTTCGACCTCGATCTTGTCGAGCTGCCGGAACAGCTTGCCCATGTCGTCGTCGCTGATGAGATGGGTGGACTTGCCAGCAGGGAACATCGGGACATGGCGGCAAGGATTGGTGCCGTCTGGCCGATATCCCCACACCTCCGCCATGTTGAACATCTTGCGCAGGATGCTGAACGCCTTGTTCGCCTCGGTCTGCTTGTATGAAAGTTTCTCCATCAGCCCGGCAACGTCCGGCCGCTTCACGTCGTGAACCTTCTTGCGGCCCAGCAGCGGGATGATGCAGCGGTCGATGACACCTTGATAGCCGACTCGGGTGCTGGGCTTGTTGCGCTTCTTGGAGTAGTCCTCCATGAACTTCTTGCACAATTCCTCAACGGTGGGTGCCTGGCGTGCCTCGGCCTTGTCCGCTGCCGGATCGCCGCCCCGGCGCACCTGGGCCAGCCATTCCTGCGCCAGCGAGCGGGCCTGTTCAACGGTCAGCTCGCCGAACAGGCCCAGGGCCGGCTTGCGTCGCTCGCCGGCGTTCGTTCGGTACTGGAGCATGAACACCTTGCGACCGGCCGGCGTAATCTTGCACAGGAAGCCGGGAACAAGGGTATCGCGCAGCTCGATGGCTTGCGCTTGGGGTTGTGCCGCATCTACTGCGGACTTGGTGAGCTTGATCTTAGCCATGATGACTCCTCGGAAAGACCCGATTCCCAGGAGCCTCGTAGGAGCCAGTAGAAGGGAAGCCGGGTCAAGTTTCAGAAAGCACCGGCATATGTTGAACTCGCCTAAGCCATTGATAAACCTGCTGTATATGGCTGTGGCGTAGTCCAGCAAAGTGCGGTACTGGAGTCATCCTGAAATAAAAAAACCCCCTCCCCGCTGGGCAGTCGGGGAAGGGGTCTCAGGGTACGGCTATCGGGAAGTACTTAGATCAGCGGTGCCGGCGTTGCCGGAAGGGCCACCGGGGCGGCCTTCTTCTTGCGGGCGGCCGGCTTGCGCTTGGCAACCTTCTTGGCAGCCTTCTTCGGGGCAGCCTTCTTGGTGGCCTTCTTCGCAGTCTTCTTCACCGCCTTCTTGGCGGTCTTCTTTACCGCCTTCTTCACTGCCTTCTTGGCGACCTTCTTGGCCGGCTTGCGGGCAGTGGTCTTCTTGGCGGCTTTCTTGGCAGTCTTCTTGGTGGCCTTCTTGGCTACCTTCTTGACGGCCTTCTTCGCGGTCTTCTTTACGGCCTTCTTGGCAGCGGACTTCTTGGCTACCTTCTTCGCAGCCTTCTTCACTGTCTTCTTCGCCGTGGCCTTCTTGGCGACCTTCTTGGCAGCCTTCTTCACTGCCTTCTTGGCGGTCGCCTTCTTCGCGACCTTCTTCACTGCCTTCTTGGCAGCGGCCTTCTTGGCGACTTTCTTCACCGCTTTCTTGGCGGCGGGCTTTTTCTTCGCAGCTTTCTTGGTTGCCATGGTGATGGCTCCTCGTCAGTGATAGGGAGTTGAAACGCCCAGGTGGATCAAACCCGCCCATGCTGCGTGCGGGGACCGCCGGCGCGTCAGGCGCGCCGTTACGGATGCGGTGATGCCCGCCACGATCGGCGGAGCAGGCATCGGAACAGGGGTCGCCTTGCATTTCTCCGGGGGAAGCGGGGCCATGTCCACCGTCTTGAGGATCGCGGTGGTCTTCGAGGGGCTGCTTCGCATCGGACGATTGATTCTTCGCACTCGGTTTGGCAGGCAAGGTCTGCTGAGGCGAAACCTAATCACGGTTTTTTTTACTGTCAACAACCCCCGCGAAAAATTTTCACATCCGCCGCGTCCCGGGAGCCCTTCCCGCGCCTGCCGATGCTCCTCCGCGAGCGCCGTCAAACACGGCATCGCGCATCGTCGCTGCCATCGGCTGCGTACGAACAGCGAAGAAAAAACACTTGAAACAAGCACTCTGCGTCATGTAGAGGTCTGGAGTGGAACGCCACACGGCGACGTGGTCGTGCACGGCGATGCACTCGCCAACGCCAGCACAACGGACCTGCAACAAGGCCAAAAACTTTTCACATCCGGGCGCGCCGCCGCGGGGGTGGAAACGCGGATTTGCGCAAAACTGCGCACGCCTTTTGGCCGCGCTCAACTCCGGCTGATGCCATGGCGATGGCATGCGGCAAACCGGCCGGCATAAGTTCGACGCGTCCTCCAAAACGAAAACGGCCACCCGACGGTGGCCGTTTTCGTACCGGGGAAACGACGACTCAGTGCTCTTCGTCTTCCAGGCCTTCGGCGTACGCGTCCGGGTCCAGCAGCTCGTTGAGCTCTTCGCTGTTGGACACTTCGACCACGAACATCCAGCCGTCGCCGTAGGCGTCTTCGTTGATGGTTTCCGGCTTGTCGGCCAGCGCCGAGTTGACCTCGACGATGGTGCCGCTGATCGGGCTGTAGACGTCGGAGGCGGCCTTCACCGACTCGACGACCGCGATCTGCTCGTTGGCCTTGGCAGTCGTGCCGACTTCCGGCAGCTCGACGTAGACCAGGTCACCCAGCAGGCCCTGAGCGTGGTCGGAAATACCGACGGTCACGCGGCCATTGCCTTCGACACGGGCCCACTCATGGGACTTGAGGAACTTGAGGTCGCCGGGGATCTCGCTCATGGGACTGCTCCAGAGATATGCAGGGGGTGGAAAAAACGGGGCTAGTGTAACCAACCGGCCGCCACTGCTGGCAGTGACGACCGGCACGTTTGGATCACGCGTCGGCCAGCACGCCGGGCTGGGCCTGGCCTTCGCGCACGAACGGGAATTTGACCACCCGCACCGGCACCTGGCGGCCGCGGATGTCGACGGTGACCTGGCCGAGTTCACCGGCCGGTACGCGCGCGAATGCGATGCCCTTGGCCAGGGTCGGCGAGAAGGTGCCGGACAGGATCTCGCCCTGGCCGCCGGCCGTGGTGACCGCCTGGCCATGGCGCAGCACGCCCTTCTCATCCATCACCAGGCCGATCATCTGACGTGCGTTGCCGGCCGCCTTCTGCGCCTCCAGCACGTCGCGACCGATGAAGTCGCGACCTTCGTCCAGCGACACCGTCCAGGCCAGCGCCGCTTCGTAGGGGCTGATCGCTTCGTCCATGTCCTGGCCGTACAGATTCATGCCGGCTTCCAGGCGCAGGGTGTCGCGCGCGCCGAGGCCGGCCGGCTTCACGCCAGCAGCAAGCAGGCGGTTCCAGAACGCGACCACGGCATCCTGCGGCAGCAGGATCTCGAAACCGTCTTCGCCGGTGTAGCCGGTGCGGGCGACGAACAGTTCAACGCCGTCGTCGGACTGCACCTGCAGCGCGGCGAAGCGGCCGAGCTTGCCCAGCGACTCACGGTCGGCGTCGCGGGCCAGGCCGATGACGATGTCGCGCGCCTGCGGACCCTGCACGGCGAGGATCGCCAGGTCCGGACGCTGCTCGACCGAGACGTTGAACGGCGCCGCCTGCTCGCGCAGCCACGCCAGATCCTTCTCGCGGGTGGAGGCATTGACCACCATGCGGAAGAAGTCTTCGCCCAGGTAATAGACGATCAGGTCGTCGATGACGCCCCCCTGCGGATTCAGCATGCACGAGTACAACGCCTTGCCGGTGGCCTTGAGCTTGTCGACCGAGTTGGCCAGCAGGCGGCGCAGGAACGGCTTGACCTGGTCGCCGCGCAGGTCGACCACGGTCATGTGGCTGACGTCGAACACGCCCGACTCACGACGCACCAGGTGGTGCTCGTCCAGCTGCGAGCCGTAGTGGATGGGCATGTCCCAACCCCCGAAATCGACCATCTTGGCGCCAAGGGCGCGGTGGGTATCGTTGAGCAGCGTCTTCTGGGTCATGACCGGGTCCGGCAGCAGAGGAAACAAGAACGCGCATTATCCCAGATCGGTCGGCCGCAGGTCGCGCCGCAGCGCAGCGGGGGATGTTGGCCGGCCTGCGGCCGGCGGACGCTTTCTACTAGCCAGGAACGGCAACGGCCAAAGCGCATCGGCTCGGCGACGTCTGTGGGGTGGTGGGGCGATGTAGGGTTGCGGGACACGCCGCAAGTACGTCCCTGTAGGCTCGTAGGCGCCATCCATGGCGCCTGCGGTCCCTCCACCCCACACCGCCCCACCCCGACAGGTTCCCGGTGACGGGACGGAAGGCAAGAGCGGCTGTGGATGTCGATACATATAAGGAGAGGGGTGGGATTTCTTTTCCTGCGGAAAAGAAATCCCACCCCTCCCATGACCCGCGAGCGCAGCGACCCGCTTCTGCTTTGCTCTTATTTTCTTTTCCGTGGGTGGACGCCACCGGAAACTGTCAGAGGT